>JAODLU010000240.1 GCA_025464125.1 Microbacteriaceae bacterium
GCACCGCAGCGACCAGGCTGATCGGCAGGACGGCGGTCTGGCCACGGGCATCCAGGGCTCTCGACCAAAGGGGGCCTGCCACCCCGACGCCGATGACGATCGCGCCAGCCACCGCTCCGGCGAGCGCATAACTGTTGGTGTAGCTCGCCACGAGAAGAATCGTCGCGATACCGGTAGTCGATCTCGAAATGCGGCCGAACCAGCCGGCCACAACGAACCTGACCGTTCCAGGGTTGGACAGGATGTCGGCGTACGCGCCGAATAAACGAAACCCCACGGGGAAGAAACCCTCACTGGCCACGCCCGAAGACGGGACTGCCCGTCGGCTCTCGAGGTGACCGAGCCAGCGTATCAACCGATCGGTTGACCGAGGTGTGTCCGATGGGTCGTTGTCGGCAGCGCGGCGCACGGCGAATATTGAGCCATGACAGAAACCCAGCCGCACGTGAGCGTGCGAGACCTCCGCAAAACGTATGGCGACTTCACCGCGCTCGACGGCGTGAGCTTCGACATCGACCCCGGTGAGACCTTCGCGCTCCTCGGGCCGAACGGAGCGGGCAAGAGCACGACGATCGAAATTCTCGAGGGCTATCGCGACCGCACCAGCGGCACGGCAACAGTGCTCGGAATCGACCCGCAGCACGGCGGCCTCAGCTGGAAGGCCAGGCTCGGAATCGTGCTGCAGTCGAGCGGCGAGAGCGGCAACGTCACTGTGCAGGAACAGCTCTCGCACTTCGCGAAGCTCTACCCGCACTCCCGCGACGTCGACGAAGTGATCGCGGCAGTCGGGCTCACCGAAAAGGCGAAGACGCGCATCAAAAACCTGTCAGGCGGCCAGCGCCGACGGGTCGACGTTGCCCTCGGGGTGATCGGGCGACCTGAGCTGCTGTTCCTCGACGAGCCGACAACCGGATTCGACCCAGAAGCCCGGCGCGAGTTCTGGGAACTCATCCGTTCGCTGAAACGCGAGGGCACCACCATCCTGCTCACCACCCACTACCTCGACGAGGCTGCCCAGCTCAGCGACCGGGCTGGAGTGATCGCCGGCGGCACGCTCATCGACATCGGCACCATCGATGAGATCGGTGACGCGGATGCCCGCACCCCCCTCGTTCGCTGGAACGACCAGAACGGCGCTCACGAAGAGCGCACTCACGAACCCGCTGGCCTCGTCGCGCGGCTCTACGCCGCCGCTGGAGCCGAGCCAACCGGCCTCGAGGTAGTGCGGCCCAGCCTCGAAGACGTCTACCTCGACCTGGTCGGCGCCTACGACAACTCGCTTAAGGACAACTCATGAACACCATCGCACTCGGTATCGACCGCGCCCGCTACGAGACGAAGGTCTACTTTCGCCAGGGTGACACCATCTTCTTCACCTTCCTGTTTCCCGTCGTCATGCTCACGATCTTCTCGGTCGCATTCTCGAGTTCCGGCAACTTCGGCACCAACCCCGACGGCACAGGCGGGGTGGACGCCGCGGCGTTCTACCTGCCCGGCATGATCGCGGCGGGCCTGCTCCTCAGCGGTGTGCAGAACCTCGCGGTGGACATCGCGGTGGAACGCGGGGACGGCACCCTGAAGCGTCTCGGCGGAACACCGCTGCCGGTGATCTCATACTTCATCGGCAAGATGGGCCAGGTGTTCGCGACCTCGCTTGCACAGGTCGTGCTGCTGCTGCTCGTCTCGCATTTCGCTTTCGGGGTAGCGCTGCCGACAGAGGCGTCGAAGTGGGGCACCTTCGTTTGGATCTACCTGCTCGGCATCACCACGTCGGCCGTGCTGGGCATCGCGCTGTCGCGCATACCCCGCACGGGCAAGAGCGCCACGGCAGTGATAATCCCCATCGTGCTCGTGCTGCAGTTCATCAGCGGCGTGTACCTGTCATTCACGCAGCTGCCGACATGGTTGCAGAATGTGGCATCCATCTTCCCGCTGAAGTGGATGGCGCAGGGCATGCGCTCGGTGTTCCTGCCTGACAATTTCTCCTCAGCAGAGCAGGGCGGCAGCTGGAACCTCGGAGGAGTCGCGATCGTGCTCGGCATCTGGCTGATCGTGGGTCTCGTGGCAGCGCGTTTCACCTTCCGCTGGATCCGAAAGGACGCCTGAGCAGTCGGCGGAGCCCGGTGCTGCGGCGGCGCAGCACACTAATTCTGAGAAGCTAGAGCTGGCGAAAGGTAAGACGATGACGGGCAGGCGCTGGTGGCATGTGTTGTTCGCCATCACCATGCTCGTCGTCGTCTTTCTCTCGCTCACGAGCTACTCGCCAAGCACCGCCAACCGCGTAGGCGCCCTCGTCACCGTCGGCGTCTACACGCTCTGCTGGGCCACCTTCGGCCGCGTGTCCTTCGGTCGCTTTCGGCTCGCTCTGCCGTTCGGCATCGTGATCGTGCTCGCCTCAGGGGTGCTCGTCTGGTGCAGCCCGAGCAACGCGATCGTGCAGGGCATCTCTTTCCCGCTGCTCTGGACCATCTTCGACCGCACGCGGCACGCCGTCATCGCCAACGTCGCTCTCGCAGCAGCAGTGTTCGTCGGCTACACGGCAAGCCTCGGCTTCACTGCTGACGTTGCCAGGGAGGCCGCATTCATCGAGGCGATCTCCCTTCTCGGCAGCCTGGCCCTCGGCACCTGGATCACCCGCATCGCCGACCTCAGCCAGGAACGCAAAACCCTGCTCGACGAACTCACCGCGGCGCAGGACCAGCTCGCCCTGCTGAGCCGGGATTCCGGGGTCACCAGCGAGCGGGAGCGTCTCGCCCGCGAGATCCACGACACGATCGCGCAAAGTCTCACGGGAGTCGTCATGGTCGCCCAGCGTTCGCAGCGTGAGCTGGCTGCAGGCAACCTCGACGGCCTCGCCGAGCAGCTCGAACTGCTCGAAGAAAGCGGTCGTGAGGCCCTCGCCGAGACCAGGTCGCTGGTTGCGGCCAGCGCACCGGTCGAGCTCGGTGCGGGCATCGGGCCAGCGCTCGAGCGCCTGGCCGCGCGCTTCAGCAAAGAGACGGGCATCGCGGTGACGGCCTCCGTGCCGAGTGGAGCCGCAATCGACCGTGACACCCAGGTCGTGCTGTTGCGCTGCGCACAGGAGGCACTCGCCAACGTGCGCAAGCACTCGGGCGCCCGCGGCGCGACAGTCACCCTGACCATGGGCGACCCCATCACGCTGGCCGTGCACGACGATGGCTCCGGGTTCGATCCGGATGCGGCATCCACCGGCTTCGGCCTCCCCGGCATGCGCGATCGGCTGGCGCTCGTCGCCGGTCGCCTCGACATCACCAACACCGGGCATGGCACAACGCTCACCGCAACGCTGCCCGCCGTGGTGGTGGCGTGATCCGCGTGTGGCAGCGCGGCGCGGTTGTTGCGGTGGCGAGCTCGTGATTCGCGTAGTCGTCGCCGACGACCACCCGATCGTGCGCGGAGGCATCGTGGCGCTGCTGCAGGAGGCGACGGACATCGAGGTGGTCGGCGAAGCGACAAACGGCCAGGAGGCGGTCGACCTCGCCCTCTCACTCCGACCAGACCTCGTACTCATGGACCTCAGGATGCCCGTGCTCGACGGCGACGCGGCGACCGCGCTGATCCTGGCGACGGCGCCAGAGGTGCGCGTTGTCGTGCTGACGACGTACGAGACTGACGACAGCATCCTCACCGCGATCGAAGCTGGGGCGAGCGGCTACCTGCTGAAGGCTGCTCCGCAGGACGAAATCCTGGCGGGAATTCGCTCGGTCGCCCGCGGCGAGGTTGCGCTGGCGCCATCGATCGCCGCGATGCTGGTGCGGCGGGTCAAGAAGCCGGCGGTGACGCTCAGCTCTCGCGAGATCGAGGTGCTGGCGCTCGTGGCCAAGGGCTCAAGCAACGCGGCGATTGCGAAAAGCCTGTTCCTCAGCGAA
>JAODLU010000247.1 GCA_025464125.1 Microbacteriaceae bacterium
ATAGGAAACGGGCTCTGAGCCACGATGATCGTTGATTTAGGTCAACCATATGCCTTTGGTAGACATCAGTCAACTAGTTCGCCCGGCATGACTGCCCTGCCATGTCAAGGGTGCCAATACCGTTAGCCCGGCGCGCTCGCGACGCGTACGTTGGGTGAGGATGACCGTAAGGGGAACGCATGGAAACCTGGCCAGGAAGCGCATATCCGCTTGGAGCGACGTTCGATGGGAGTGGCACGAACTTCGCCATCTTCAGCGAAGTGGCCGAACGGATTGAACTCTGCCTCTTCGACGAGGAGGGCACAGAGACGAAGGTCGACCTGGTCGAGATTGACGCATACGTCTGGCACGCATACCTGCCACAGGTGCAGCCGGGCCAGCGCTACGGCTACAGGGTGCACGGCCCGTACGAGCCCGAGAAGGGCCTGCGCTGCAACCCCAATAAACTGCTGCTCGACCCCTACGCCAAGGCCACGGCCGGCGACATCGACTGGGACCCATCGCTCTTCAGCTACACCTTCGGCGACCCCCTGTCGGTGAACGACGACGACTCCGCCGCCCACATGATGAAGGGCGTTGTCATCAACCCCTTCTTCGACTGGGCCGGGGACCGGCATCCGCACATCGCATACAACGACACCGTGATCTACGAAGCCCACGTGAAGGGGCTGACTGAACTGCACCCTGACGTGCCGGAAGAGCAGAGGGGCAGCTACGCCGGCCTTGCGCATCCGTCGATCATCGACCACCTGCAGAGGCTCGGCGTCACGGCGATCGAACTCATGCCGGTTCACCAGTTCGTGCAGGACTCGACGCTGGTGGAGAAGGGCCTCCGCAACTACTGGGGCTACAACACCATCGGGTTTTTCGCCCCACAGAACAGCTATGCCGCGACCGGCGACGCCGGCCAGCAGGTGCAGGAGTTCAAAGGCATGGTGCGCACCAGGCACGATGCCGGCATCGAGGTCATCCTCGACGTTGTCTACAACCACACGGCTGAGGGCAACCACCTCGGCCCGACCCTGTCATTCAAAGGCATCGACAACCAGGCGTACTACCGGCCGGTGGACGACGACCCGCAGTTCTATATGGACTACACCGGAACCGGAAACTCGTTCAACGTTCGCCACCCGCACTCGCTGCAACTGATCATGGACAGCCTGCGCTACTGGGTGACCGAGATGCACGTCGACGGGTTTCGCTTCGACCTGGCATCAACCCTCGCCCGCGAGTTCTACGACGTGGACAAGCTCTCCACCTTCTTCGAGCTCGTGCAGCAGGACCCGATCGTCTCCCAGGTGAAGCTCATCGCCGAGCCGTGGGACATCGGCCCCGGTGGCTACCAGGTTGGTGGATTCCCGCCGCAGTGGACGGAGTGGAACGGTAAATACCGCGACACCGTCCGGGACTTTTGGCGTGGTGAACCCTCCATCCTTGGCGAATTCGCAAGCCGGATCACGGGTTCCGCCGATCTCTACGAAAGCGACGGGCGCCGACCTGTTGCCTCGATCAACTTCGTCACTGCCCACGACGGCTTCACCATGCGCGACCTCGTCTCGTACAACGAGAAGCACAACGACGCCAACGGCGAAGGCAACAACGATGGGGAGTCCAACAACCGCTCGTGGAACTCTGGCGCTGAAGGCCCGACAGACGACGCGGCCGTCGAGGCGATCCGTTCGCGCCAGCAGCGCAACTTCCTGGCAACCCTCCTGTTGTCCCAGGGGGTTCCGATGATCCTGCACGGCGACGAACTCGGTCGCACCCAGCAGGGCAACAACAACACCTATGCCCAGGACTCCGCAATCAGCTGGGTCGACTGGGAGCACGCCGACCTCGCCCTTTCGGAGTTTGTCAGCGGCGTGGTGCGCCTGCGCATGGAGCACCCGACGTTCCGTCGCCGCCGATTCTTCGACGGTCGCCCGGTCAAGCGGGGCGAAGGTGAGCCACTGCCGGACATCCAGTGGCTCACCCCGTCAGGCACAGAAATGGAGGAGGAGAACTGGGACGCGGGCTTCGGTCGCGCAGTGGGCATGTTCCTCAATGGCAACGGCATCGCAAGCCGCGACGCCCGTGGCCAGGGCATTGTCGACGTCAACTTCCTGATCTTCTTCAACGCCGGTGATGATGGAGTCGACTTCACGATTCCCGTCGCCGATTACGCGGACGCCTGGGAAATCGTGGTCGACACCTCGGGTGCCGGAGCGGACTCCGAGCCAAAGAAGCCAGCCGAGACCCTGACCGTTCCCGGCAAATCCCTCGCAGTGCTTCGCGCCTGGACGCCGCCGGAGATCGAGATCGACCACTCGGTGGCCGCGTCGCTCGGTTCCGCAGCCAACCCGTCGCTGGGCACAGCCTCTCCGCAGCGCCCGGAGGTCGGTTGATGCGCGTTCCGATCTCGACCTATCGATTGCAGATCCGCGACTCGTTCGACCTGTTCGCCGCAGCGAGAATCGCGGAATACGTGCACGACCTCGGCGCCGACTGGCTCTACTTCTCGCCCCTGCTGAAGGCTGAGCAGGGATCGGACCACGGCTACGACGTGACAGACCACTCGATGGTCGACCCAGCCAGGGGTGGCGCAGAAGGCCTGGATGCGGCATCCAAAGCTGCCCGTTCTCTCGGGCTCGGCGTGCTCGTCGACATCGTGCCAAACCACGTCGGGGTGGCGACCCCCAGCCAGAACCCGTGGTGGTGGGACCTGCTGAAGCACGGGCGCGAGTCCCGCTACGCGGATTTCTTCGACATCGACTGGGAGTTCGGCGGTGGCCGAATCCGCATCCCCGTGCTCGGGGATTCATCGCTCGACGACCTCGTCGTCAACGGCGACGAACTCCACTACTTCGACAACCGATACCCCATCGCGCCTGGCACCGTCGGCGGCACCGCAGAGGAGGTGCACGCCAGGCAGAACTACGAGCTGGTGGACTGGCGGCGGGCGGATGCCGAACTCAACTACCGGCGATTCTTCGCGGTGAATACCCTGGCCGGCATCCGGGTGGAGGACTCCCGCGTCTTCGAGGAGTCGCACCGCGAGATCGTTCGCTGGATCGAGTCGGGGCTGGCCGATGGGCTTCGGGTTGATCATCCTGATGGGCTTGCCAACCCAGGTGGCTACCTCGACGACCTTGCCGCCGCGACCGACAATGCATACGTGCTGGTCGAGAAGATTTTGGAGGGCGACGAGCAGTTGCCCACCTCATGGGCGACGGCTGGCACCACCGGGTACGACGCGCTCGCAGACGTCGACCGGGTACTCGTGGACCCAGCAGGGCGCAAGGCGCTCGACGAACTGGACGGGCGCCTTCGAGGCTCCGAACGCCCCGTGTCGTGGGAGAAGCTGATCCACGGCACGAAGCGGGCCATCGCCGACGGCATCCTGCGTTCAGAAGTGTTGCGGCTGGAGCGCGACCTCGGCAAGTCCGTGCCCTCTGTTGAAGCCGAAGAGGGCGCGGAGATCTCCCCAACGGCCGATGCCCTGGCCGAACTGCTCGCCTGTTTCCCGGTCTACCGCAGCTACCTGCCGCTCGGGCAGGAGCACCTCACGAAAGCCGTAGCCCTGGCGAAGGAGTACCGCCCCGAGCTGTCAGGCACGATCGACGATCTCGTTGCGGTGCTGTCTGACCCCGAGCATCCCGCTGCGGTGCGGTTCCAGCAGACCTCGGGCATGGTGATGGCCAAAGGCGTAGAAGACACCGCGTTCTACCGGTACACACGCCTTGGCTCCCTGACCGAGGTGGGCGCAGACCCGAGCGAGTTCTCGATCGGTGTCACAGAGTTTCACCGAAGGCAGCAGTTGCGCCAGGCGAGCTTCCCGTTCTCGCTGACCACCCTCTCCACCCACGACACCAAGCGCGGCGAAGACGTGCGCGCCCGCATCACGGTTCTCGCCGAGATGCCGAGCCAGTGGGAGGCAGCCCTCGATCGGCTGCGAAACCTGGTGCCGCTCGGCGACGGGCCCCTTGAGGCTCTGCTCTGGGAAGCCATCATCGGCGCGTGGCCCGCCAGCCGTGAGCGCCTGCACGCCTACGCCGAGAAAGCAGCCCGCGAGGCAGGCAACTCCACAGGGTGGATGGAACCGCGCGAAGACTTCGAGCGACGGATGCACAGCCTCGTCGATTCGGCATTCGACAATCCGGAAGTGGTCGCCGTCATCGACGAACTGCTTGATGCCATCAGGCACGCCGGCTGGTGCAACTCCCTCTCGGCGAAGCTGATCCAGCTGACCGCCCCCGGCGTTCCTGACGTCTACCAGGGCAGCGAACTCTGGGAGACGTCCCTCGTGGATCCCGACAACCGGCGCCCTGTCGACTTCGACGAGCGCAGGCTTTACCTGGCGGCGATCGACGCCGGAGCACACCCGCCGATCGACGAGACCGGTGCGGCCAAACTGCTCGTCACATCGAGGGCCCTGCGCCTGCGGCGCGACCACCCCGAGATGTTCACGCGGTATGCACCCGTCGAGGCTTACGGGCCGGCAGCGCGGCACCTTGTCGGCTTCGACAGCGGAGACGTCGTGTCGCTCGCCACGCGACTGCCGCTCGGCCTCTATCACCGCGGAGGCTGGGAAGACACGACCATCGTGCTCGCCGGTCGCCCGGTCACCGATGTGATCTCCGGTCGCAGCTACGAGGGCGGAACGATGGAGTTGCGCCAGCTGCTGGAAAAATATCCAGTGGCGCTGCTGGCGCCGGCGGAAGAGGTATAACCGTGGCAAACAGGAACTTCGGGGTGTGGGCGCCCGCCGCATCAGCAGTCACCTTGCTGCTCGATGGCGAGCGGCATCCAATGTCTGAGGCCGGGGACGGCTGGTGGAGTGCACCTGCTGGCCTGACCGGCGAGAACTACGGCTACCTGCTGGATGACGACGATCACCCGCTTCCCGACCCGCGCAGCCGCCGCCAGCCGGTGTCGGTTCACGAGCTGTCGAGCACATTCGACGCTGCGGCATTCACCTGGACCGACCAGGCGTGGACCGGTCGCCAGCTGGCCGGTGGCGTGATCTACGAGCTGCACATCGGCACGTTCACGCCGGACGGCACACTCGATTCCGCCATCGAGCGACTCGATCACCTGGTGTCGATCGGCGTCGACTTCATAGAGCTGCTGCCCGTGAACGGTTTCAACGGGACGCACAACTGGGGTTACGACGGAGTGCTCTGGTACACGGTCGACGAAACGTACGGCGGGCCGGCGGCTTACCAGCGCTTCGTGGACGCCTGCCATGCTGCAGGACTCGGCGTCATACAGGATGTGGTCTACAACCACCTGGGCCCGAGCGGCAACTACCTGCCACGGTTCGGTGAATACCTGCGCAGCGGCAGTTCGAACACCTGGGGCGACTCGGTAAATCTCGACCTGCCACAGGTGCGCGACTACATCACCGACAACGCGCTCATGTGGCTGCGCGACTACCACGTCGACGGGCTGCGGCTCGATGCAGTGCACGCGCTGGTCGACACGTCTGAGACGCACATCCTGCAGGAACTGGCCGAGAAGACGGATGCGCTGAGCGCGTTCCTCGGTAAGCCGCTGACCCTCATCGCCGAGTCCGATCTCAACGACACGAAGCTCGTGACGCCTCGCGAGGCTGGCGGCTACGGCCTGCAGGCCCAGTGGAGCGATGACTACCACCACGCGGTGCATGTCGCGCTCACCGGCGAGATCACCGGCTATTACGCGGACTTCGAACAACTCTCGGCCCTCGCGAAGGTGCTGACGCGCGGGTTCTTCCACGACGGCACATACTCGTCGTTCCGCGAGCGAGACCACGGGTATCCGATCGACACCGACCACATGCCGGCCTGGCGCCTGGTCGTGGCCGACCAGAACCACGACCAGATCGGCAACCGCGCAATCGGTGACAGGCTCGGCGCCCAGCTCGATGTCGGCCAGCTCGCCATCGCCGCCGTGCTCACCATGGGCGGACCGTTCACCCCGATGCTGTTCATGGGCGAGGAGTGGGGTGCGTCGACACCGTGGCAGTTCTTCACCTCGCATCCTGAGCCAGAGCTTGGCAAGGCGACCGCCGAAGGGCGCATCCGCGAGTTCGAGAAGATGGGCTGGGACCCATCGGTCGTGCCGGACCCGCAAGACCCGGCTACGTTCGCCGCGTCAAAACTGGACTGGTCAGAACTCACCGAAGGCTCGCACTCGCGGCTGCTGGTGCTCTACCGGGCACTCGCCTCCCTGCGCAAAGTGGTGCCCGACCTGACCGATCCGCGGTTCACCCGCGTGACCTGCCAGTTCGACGAGGATGCCCGCTGGTTCGTGGTCGACCAGGGCCGCACCCGCACCGTGATCAACTTCGCTGCCGAGCCCCAGTACGTGCCGCACGGTGGCACGCTGCTGCTGGCGACGGATGCCGGTGTCGAGGTGCGTGCGGACGGGGTCACGCTGCCCGGCCACTCGGCTGTGATTGTGAGCTTCTAGGGTCCTCGCGCCGGCGGCGCCCTCGTGGTCAGCAACACGCCCGCCGCGCTCTGCCGTTCGCGCGAAATACATGCCGCGCGGCGCGACGCGCTGGCGTTGCCGCCCCAATGCGGCGTGTTGCGCGGCCCTGCATGTATCTCGCGCGGGCCGAGGCGAGTAGGGACGGCGGCGGGGCGCCGGTTGGCGGCGGGGTGGCGCAGGACAGCCTGCGGGGCAGAAGCTGCCCTCAGTACTGGATCCGGTGCGCGTTGCTCGCGTCTCCGCGCGGCTTGCCAGCCTTGAGGAGAGCGGCAGGCCCGAGGGCGCCCCTGCCGAAACGGGCGCTCACGGCATCCATCGTGTCTTCGGCTTCGCGCCAGGTT
>JAODLU010000250.1 GCA_025464125.1 Microbacteriaceae bacterium
TCGGCGAGAAGGCGTTCGTCTGCCTCGACACCGGCCACCACGCTCCCGGCACGAACATCGAGTTCATCGTCGCGCAGCTGCTGCGCCTCGGCAAGCTCGGCTCCTTCGACTTCAACTCGCGCTTCTACGCGGACGACGACCTGATCGTGGGTGCCGCCGACCCGTTCCAGCTGGTCCGCATCCTCTACGAGGTGATCCGCGGCGGGGGCTACGGCACAGACAGCGATGTGGCCTTCATGCTCGACCAGTGCCACAACGTGGAAGACAAGATCCCGGGGCAGATTCGCTCAGTACTCAATGTGCAGGAGATGACGGCCCGCGCGCTGCTCGTGGACGGTGAAGCCCTCGCCGCCGCACAGGACGCCGGCGATGTGCTCGGGGCCAACGGCATCCTGATGGACGCTTTCTACACGGATGTGCGGCCAGACCTTGCAGCATGGCGCGAGTCGCGCGGCCTGCCAGCCGACCCCTTCGCTGCATACCTCGCGTCGGGTTACCAGTCGAAGATCGCCGCAGACCGCGTGGGTGGAACCCAGGCCGGGTGGGGAGCATGACCAACGAAACAGCCGAAGAGCTGATCGCCCGGTCGAACCGCCTCGGCTCAGACCCGCGCGTCACGAACTATGCGGGCGGCAATACGTCGGCCAAGGGCACCGAGACCGACCCGGTCACCGGCGAGCCCGTTGAGCTGCTCTGGGTCAAAGGCTCCGGCGGTGACCTCGGAACGCTGAAGGATTCCGGCCTCGCCGTGCTGCGGCTCGACCGCCTGCGCGCGCTGTCGAATGTTTACCCGGGCGTCGACCGCGAAGATGAGATGGTTGCGGCCTTCGACTACACCCTGCATGGCAAAGGTGGCGCTGCGCCGTCGATCGATACCGCCATGCACGGGCTCGTGGATGCCGCGCACGTCGACCACCTGCATCCGGATTCCGGCATCGCCTTCGCCACCTCCAAAGACGGCGAAACCCTGACCGCGCAGGCGTTCGGCGAGAAGGTCGCCTGGGTTCCGTGGCGTCGGCCCGGCTGGCAGCTCGGCGAAGACATCGCTGCGATCAAGGCCGCGAACCCTGCGGCTATCGGCTGCATCCTCGGTGGCCACGGCATCACTGCATGGGGCGACACCAGCGAAGAAGCCGAGAGCAATTCACTCTGGATCATCGATACCGCCGAGAAGTTCATCCAGGCGAATGGACGCGCTGAACCGTTCGGAACCATCATGGATGGTTACTCGCCACTCGGTACGGAAGAGCGGCTCGCCCGCGCGGCGGCGCTCGCGCCGACCCTGCGCGGACTGGCTTCGACCGACAGGGTGCAGGTTGGCCACTTCACCGACGCGGACGTCGTACTCGACTTTCTGGCGGCATCCGAAAGCCCGCGGCTGGCGGGTCTCGGCACCAGCTGCCCTGACCACTTTTTGCGCACGAAGGTCAAGCCGCTGCTGCTCGACCTGCCTCCGACCGCGTCGCTCGAAGACCAGCTCACGCGGCTGCACGAACTGCACGAGCAATACCGCATCGACTACCAGGCCTACTACGACGCTCACGCGACACCCGAGTCCCCGGCCATCCGTGGGGCTGACCCGCTCGTCGTGCTCATCCCGGGCATCGGCATGTTCAGCTACGGGGCGAACAAGCAGACTGCCCGCGTCGCCAGCGAGTTCTACATCAACGCCATCAACGTGATGCGGGGCGCCGAGGCCATCTCTGAATATTCGCCCATCAGCGATGAAGAGAAGTTCCGCATCGAGTACTGGGCGCTCGAGGAGGCCAAGCTTCAGCGCATGCCAGCGCCGAAGCCGCTCGCCGGACGAATTGCACTCGTGACCGGCGCCGCATCCGGAATCGGCAGGGCCATCGCCACCAGGCTCGCTGCTGAGGGCGCGTGCGTTGTCATCGCCGATCTCGACCTCGCGAAGGCACAGGATGCCGCGGCAGAGCTCGGCACCACGGACGTAGCCATCGGCGTGCAGGCCAACGTGACCGACGAGGACCAGGTGCAGGCCGCGGTTGACGCGGCCGTGCTCGCGTTCGGCGGGCTGGACCTCGTGGTCAACAACGCCGGCCTCTCGCTCAGCAAGAGCCTGCTGGAGACCACGGTTGCCGACTGGGACCTGCAGCACAACGTGATGGCCAAGGGCTCGTTCCTGGTTTCGCGTGCGACCGCGAAGGTGCTCATCGAGCAGAAGCTCGGCGGCGATGTGATCTACATCTCGTCGAAGAACTCGATCTTCGCCGGTCCGAACAACATCGCGTATTCGGCAACGAAGGCAGACCAGGCACACCAGGTTCGACTGCTCGCGGCCGAACTGGGCGAGCACGGAATCAAGGTCAACGGCATCAATCCAGATGGCGTGGTTCGTGGCTCGGGCATCTTCGCCGGCGGCTGGGGAGCCAAGCGCGCGGCGGTCTACGGAGTGCCGGAAGAAGAGCTCGGCGCCTACTACGCGCAGCGCACCCTGCTCAAGCGCGAGGTGCTGCCAGAGAACGTGGCCAACGCGGTGTTCGTGCTCTGCAGCGCAGATCTCA
>JAODLU010000253.1 GCA_025464125.1 Microbacteriaceae bacterium
GGGAAGGTGCCGTCGAGTTCGAAGTAGAGCGGGATGATCTCGATCGGCAGTGCGGGCAATCCTGCTGCGTCACCGAGAACCGCGGGCACGGTGAGGCCGCCCATGCCGTTGCCTGCATCCACGACGACGCGAATCGGGCGGATAGCGCTGAGGTCGACCAGCGAGCGGAGGTATGCCGCATAGTCGCCGAGCACGTCCAGTGCCCAGTAGCTGCCGGGTTTCGCCACCTCGGTGACCGACGACGCGAGGTATTCGGTGGCACGGTCCCTGATGGAACGGAGCCCGGTGTCGAAGCTGATCCCCCGCGCGCCAGCGCGGCTGAACTTGATGCCGTTGTAGGTCGCAGGGTTGTGGCTCGCGGTGAACATGGCGGCCGGTGCGTCGAGGCTTCCCGACGCGAAGTAGGTCTCGTCAGTCGAGCACAGGCCGATGGACACGACATTCGCGCCCCTGGCCTGCGCTCCCACGGCGAAGGCCGCCGCGAAACCCGGCGAAGAGTCGCGCATGTCGTGGCCGACGATGATGTCGATGCCCGCGGCATCCACCTCGTCCACGAAAGCCGCACCGAGTGTCGTCACAACCTCGGGCGTGAGCTGCGAGCCAACAAGCCCGCGAACGTCGTAGGCCTTGATGAAAGGGGCGAGATCGATCTGAGCAGACATAGGGTCAAAACTACAGCGCCGGAATGACCTCAGCCAGCGAGAGAGACGTGGCGCACTACCTGCCAGCCCTGCGGAACCGACAGCCGCTCCGCGTGCCTCGCGCACAGGTCGTAGCTGTGCGGCTCTGGTCGGCCGCTCAGTGGCCCAAGTACAGCCATCGAATCCACGTAGACCCAGGTGAGGGTAGAGACGGCCTCGTTCGAGCACGCGACCTTGCTGCACAGCCTGACCATTTGTGCCGACACTAGCCGCAACTCGAGGAGACCGTCGCGAGCCGCGCCGGATACAATTGCTGCATGGCAAGGCCCCGGAGTGTTCGCCCCTCGATTCGCGCTGGATCGCGAGACAGGCACGGTCGGGGCATGCGATCGGCGGTCACGGGGCCGCACCTGCCGCTGCTGCACAGCCGGGTCGACCTCTTCGATTCGACGGTTGCCTCAACCGCCGAATACCTGAAAGACATCTGGCCTAACGAGCTTGCCGGCGTGATCTTCGAGGTCGCCGGCCTGCCAACTGATGTGACCGAAGCTGGCATCGACAGGTGGCGCGTCATCACGCCAGACAAGCGGGTCATTCTCTACCGCCTGCCAATCGAACGCCTCGCGAGACTCCACCGGCACGACGAACTGCACCGCCGCATGCTCATCGAGAGCTGCGTTTTTCGGGCAGTGGCTGAGCTGCTCGGCAAGGACCCGTGGGATCTCGCACCCGAACGCTTCAGGCACATCTAGTTTCACTTACGGATAGACGCGAATTGGCGTCGAGGCGGGCGCAGCCGGATTGAACGGGTACGCGGCGAGCACGCCATCGCCGAGATAACTGACTGACGCCATGTAGCCTGGCTGGCCGCTGAGTGTCAGGGTGCCGACGGCAACCGGCGCGTTCACCGATGCACCAGGTGCGATCGCGAATGGGTACGCGCCAGCTGCGGACGTGACGGTCACGGTGAGCGGCTCCCTGGTGGGGTTCGCCATATGCAACAGGGCCGCCGGTCCCGCTGCAACGGAGATGAGTTCCTGGTCTCCGAGTGGCTGTGCACCCTCGAACCAGGCGAAATCACTGCCGCCGAGCGACCCGACAGTGGAGACTCGCGCTGCCACGACAATGGGCTCGTCTGAGGTGACGGTGATCGTGTACGTTCCATCGATCAGGTCTCCGAGCGGAAACTCGGTTACCTTGCCGGCCTCGATGCTGACGGTTCCGCCCTTGGTCGGAGCGACCCCGGTCTCCGGCACGATACTCACCGACGCCGTGGCTTTCTTCGAACCAGGAGCGAGAAGGCGGATGACAGACGAAAGGTCTGCGTAGCCCGGTGCGCTTGCCTGGGCAAGCACGCCCGCGGTGTTCCACAGCATGACGCCGGGAATCACCGTGGTTGTCGACGGACCGGATGAAGCCGCAACTATCTCCACCCCGCCCGGAGCCAGGGTACGCACGACCGACTGCTGCAGGCTCGCGACCACCTGCCCACCCCGGCTCGTGACATGAATGACCGGCGAGACGATTCCGGGGGCGAAACCCGCCAGTGAGAGGATGCGCTGCCCGTCCGCAGGCACAGAGATTCCTTCGGTTCCTGCGGCAAGCACTTTGCCGTTCTCGGAGTAGATGTCGAGCGACACTGTCGACTCGACCTCTGTCGGGTTGCTCAGCGTGATGATCGTCGTGCGGCCGGTGTTCGTCGCCCCACCAACCAGCCAGGTGTCTCCCCGGGCCTCAGAGCAGTCAGCCGCTGCGTAGCCCAGCAGGTCTCCGGACTGGATGGACTGTCCCTGGCTGCCGGCGAAGAGCGCTGGCAGGGCCGGGGCCGCAGCGGCCGGCAGGGTCAGCACTGTCGGGCCGAGGTCCGAGGTGTCATCGGTCGTGGCCAGGTGACCTGCCCGCGGCACGCCGGCACTGGCCGCAAATGCGATCGTCGGCAGGCCGATCGATGTGGCGGATGTCGCTGCCAGGCCCGAATCGTCGCCGAGCCGCAGCAGCGCGCCAGGGCACACGAGGCGCTGGTCGGTCGCAATGGGAACCACGACCTGGGACGGCGCTGTCGCCGTGTGTGTCGGCAGCGGAAGCCAGGTCGCAGCAGCCAGCACGACTGCTGCCACCCCGACGCCGACGATTCCGCTGACGATTCGTGCACTCATCACTACTGCACGCCGGGCGCCGCCGGGGCCGCGCACCCTGCCATCGCCGTCTGCCGTGCCCGGCGACGCGGTCTCGTCAAGCTCGTCCCCAGGCCACGTGGTCTCAGGCTGCTGCGCAGTTTCAGGCTGCTGCGCAGTTTCAGGCCGTGCGCTCCCGCCCGCCCCGCCGTTTGCCGCAGGCAGGTCGATCGGTTCGTCGATGTCAGGCATCCTGTTCCTCGTCGAAAGTGTTCGCCGGTTCCTCAGGAGCAGAACCACTGACTACGGCCCGTCGGCGCCGCACGGTCGGAATGCCGAGCAGCAGGGCGAGCCCGAATACGACGGCCTGCGCGATCAGGATGCCGCGCCCGATCGGTGTCTCGAAGTTGCCGGCGTGATGCGGGGCCTCCGTGACCTCGTCGTGCTGCAGGCGCCAGAGCAGGCCGCTCGAGGTCTCGCCGACCGGGCTCAGGGCAGGGTTGCCATCGAGCGCCTCTGACGCGCGCTGGTACACAGCTGCATTGCCAGCCGCAGGCGCGAGAACCACGTAGTCGATCGCGAGTTTCTCGAGTTCGGTGCTGGCGTCGAGGCCGCTGCGTGACACGAGGTTGCCTGCGACGGTAGTGATCGCTGTGCCTGTGCTGCCGAGGGACCGCCTGGTCGCTGCGAGAGTCGACTGGTCGTCGAGGGTGGTTCCGGCCCCGCGTTCCACTGCGGCTGCGATAACCCCGCCAGGCTGCGGCGTCAGCACCAGTGTGCCGACGCCCGGGTTGCCTGTTGCCTGTGCGGTTACTACGGCTGGCAGCATCCGCTCGGTGCCTGCATGCACTGCCGCAGTGTCGAGGTACATGCCTGCCAGCAGCGGCACTGCCACGATGGTCGTTGTAACTGCGGCCAGCACACCAAGAGGAATTGCGACGCGGCCTACAGCTTCGAGGGCCACGAGCACGCCGCCAACGAGACCGAGCCAGAACAGGCTGAGTGCCGGGGCGGCCCACACCCCGGTCTCGGCAGCACCGGCAGCGGTCACTTCGAGGTGGGTGGCGAGCACTGCGGTTGCAAAACCGGCAAGGGCGATCGCGAGGCTCGGAATCGCGCGTCTCGACCCTGGCACGAAGAGGGCGAGGAGCGCGAGGGCGCCGATCGGCAGCAGGAGGGCAGCGACGATGACTGCTGCCTGGGTTGCGGGCAGGCCAAGCGAGTCGAGAGCTGCGGTCCAGCCATGCAGCCCGGTGGTCGGGGAACCGAGTGCAAGCTGCCAGCCGCGTGGCGCGGCAGCTGCGGTCGGCAATCCCGGCTCGGCGAGCAGCGCCAGCGGGTTGCCCCGAGCGAACTGCTCGACCATAAGGGGCGCGAACAGTGCAAGAGCGGGAATGGGAATGCCGACCAGCCGCACGACCCGTGTCGGGTTCGCGAACAGCAAGGCGAGCCAGCACAGCAACAGGGCCGGCACGAGCACGGGTGCTGATGCGCCTGTTGCGGCGAAAAGGATGGCAGCAGCTGCCGATGACGCCCACGACCTTCGCGCTGCCAGGCTCGCCAGCACCAGCCACGGCAGCAGCAGGTGGGCTAGAACGGCTCCCAGGTGTCCGCCTGACAACGACCCAAGCAGGGGTGGCGCCACCGCCCACAGCAGCGCCGCGAGGGCGGGGAGCCAGAGCCTCGTGGTGAACCTGCGCGCGGCAAACCATGCTCCGAGCGCCGCAAGCGGAAGGGCGAGCAGGTACACAAGCACGATGCTGAATGACGGCGACCAGAAGGTGATCGATCCAAGTACGGCGAGCACGTAGCTGAAAGGATCGCTCGCGCCAGTGAATCCACCGGCGATGTCCCGCCAGCCATAACCGACGTTCGCCCACAGTGCGGCCGGAGAAGAACCGAGCGGCAACAGGCCCCCGCCAGCCACCGCAGCAGCCGCGAGTAGCGGCCCCCAGGCCACCAGGCCGATGACGCCGGCCAGCACCACGGCCCAGAGTCCCCCGTGCGAGATGAATCCGGCTCGCTCCACCTGTATCGATGCGCCAACGGCCGCGCTGGTCTCACGGGCCTGGGCCCGACGCTCCCGAACCTCCTTCGCCGGCATGCGCAGCGGTGCGACCGCCGCCCAGCTGACGCGCTTGGTGTTTGCGAGGTTACGGCGAGCCGGCGAGACGCCACCGCTGAATGCCGCCACGAACGAGGTCGAGATTTCACCGGCCACTGAGCCCGGCCGTTTGGCCAGCAGCTGGCCGATAGAGCGAATTATGCCGAGGGGCACGAGCGAAAGCCAGTGGATCGGCACGGCCGCGGCCGGCGCGTAGACAAGACGACGATGGAGCTGGGCTGCCCGACGAAGGCGCAGGCGACGACTCTCCGTCACCGACCGGCGACCGAATGTCTCGGGGCCGCCAACTGTCGCGACCCGTGCGTCGGGCACCACCACCACCCGGAATCCGGCAAGGCGAGCGCGCACCGAGAAATCGAGCGCGGCATCCACGTTGGGCAGCGACGGGTCGAATCCGCCGAGAAGGGTCCAGAGTGACCGGCGCACGAGCATCCCGCCCTGGGCGACACCCAGTACGTCATCCTGCACGTCGTGCTGGGCCTGGTCGAGTTCGCCGTCCACCAGAGCGATGGATGAGCCGAAGTCGGTCATGCTTTCGCCGAACGATGCGATCACGTCCGACTGGTCCCAGCGCATGAGCTTCGGCCCCGCGATCGCCACAGATGGTGCGATCTCGACTGCCGCCAGCAACTCGGCCAGCGCCCTGGGCTCAGGGGCGTTGTCCTGCGCGAGCAGCCAGAGCCACTCGTCCGCCGATTCGACAGGGGCTGCGACCTGCAGGGCCCTGGCCACTGCCGATCCGAAATTCGCCCGACCGGCAACGGTCACGAGTTGCGCTGGCGACGCTGCGGCGAGCAGGTCGTGGGTGTTGTCTGTTGAGCCTGTATCGACCGCCACGACAGTGTCGGGCCTGCGCACCTGGGCTTCCAGGGCGGAGAGGGTGCGGGGGAGGAAGGCCGCCCCGCTGCGGGCGACGAGGATCGCGGTGACTCTCGCTTGCATCTAGCCGAGACTATGCGCGGTCATCCGCCGAGTGGGGAGGACACCCCGCCTTAGGCGCGTTTGCGCAGTTTGCGTCGCTCGCGTTCAGACAGGCCGCCCCAGATTCCGAACCGCTCGTCGTTGTGCAGCGCGTAGTCGAGGCACTGTGAGCGCACTTCGCACGATGTGCAGATCTTTTTCGCGTCCCTGGTGGATCCGCCCTTTTCAGGGAAGAACGCCTCAGGGTCGGTCTGCGCACAGAGGGAATCCGTCTGCCAGGCGAGAGGATTGTCGTCCTCGGTTGCCTGTCGAACTCCGGGAACACCGAGGAAGACCGGGTCGACAAACCAGTTCTCGGGTACAGGGCGACGAGCCTCGTCCAGCGCCATATCACAGTCTCCCCTCAGCAGAACCGCACGACGTGCAGAAACGCGATAGGGATAATTACATCGTTGTAATTCCCCTGAGTCAAGTCGCAGATAGTAAAGGCTCGATCCATTGTGGAGAGTTTGCGACGCGCCGTGTGCCGCAAATGGGGGTCAAGCGAGAGCCGCATTCCGTGCGAGCCACGCGCTCTCCACCATTTGCTCGAGGCTGTGCCGCATCGCCCAGTCCAGGTCCCTGGCTGCAAGGTCACCACCTGCGACGATCCTTGCCGGGTCACCAGCCCTCCGCGGAGCGAACTCCGGCACAAAGTCGATGCCCGTGATCGCGGCAACGGTTGCCATGATCTGGCCGACCGAAACACCCGAACCGCTGCCGAGGTTGTATGCGGGCTGCAGCATCTGCCCCGCGTCGAGCCGTCGGGCGGCAGCGACATGCGACACCGCGAGATCTGACACATGCACGTAGTCGCGAACGGTAGTGCCGTCAGGCGTCGGGTAGTCGTTGCCGTTCACGCGTGGGGTGCGACCCTCGACCAGGGCTTCGAAGACCAGGGGAAACAAGTTGTGGGGGCTGGTGTCGTAGAGCGAAGGATGCCCGGACCCGACAACGTTGAAGTACCGCAGTGAGGTGTGCCGCAGGCCCGCCGCAACTCCCTGGTCGCGCAGCAGCCACTCCCCGATGAGCTTGGTCTCGCCGTATGGCGACGCCGGGGATTTTGGGGTGTCTTCAGTGACCAGGTCGACATCCGGCGTGCCATACACAGCAGCGCTCGAGGAGAACACGATGCGGTCGACACCCCGATCCGCCATCGCGGCAAGAAGGGTGGCGGTGCCCGTGACGTTCTGTTCGTAGGTGTGAAGCGGCCGCTGCACCGATACACCCGCGTACTTGTAGCCGGCGACATGGATGACCCCGGTCACGCCGTGCTCGTCGATGGCCTCGATCAGGGCAGGGCCATCGAGGATGGATGCGCGCAGGAATGGCACGGTCGGGGGCACGAATGCGGCGTGCCCACTGGAGAGGTCGTCTACGACCATGGCCGCGAGCCCTGCTTCGCCGAGGGCCCGCACCACGTGGGCACCGATATAGCCGGCGCCGCCGGTCACCATCCAGGTCATGGGTTTCAGGTTAGCGGCGGTACCTCCTGGGTTGCTGGCGGTAACCATCGCGCGAGCTAAGAAGAACTGTGCCGACTATGGCGAGCGTGGAGACGAGCGCAAGTACGATAAGAATCAACATGGCAGTAAATCTATGTTTTGCTAATTCCTGCCGACAGTGGCAGCATAGCCACCAATCGTTCAGTTTCAGCCAATCGCAGGGAACCCCGTGCTCAAGAAGATCGTGCTGCTCACACTGCCCGGCGTCGCACCATTCGAGTTCGGTGTCGTGTGCGAGGTGTTTGGAATCGACCGCAGCGAGATGGGCGGCCCGTCATTCGACTTCACGGTCGTGACGGCTGACCCCGGGCCGGTTCGCACGAGCCTCGGCTTTGACATGGTCATCCTCGACGACCTGTCAGCTGCGGCCGACGCCGATCTCGTCGCCGTACCTGCGCACGAGATCGAGGGAATCGATGAGCGCTACCTCGAGGTCATTCGCGCGGCGGAAGCGCGTGGGGCGTGGGTGCTGAGCGTCTGCAGCGGCGCCTTCGCGCTGGCCCAGTCCGGCATCCTTGATGGGCGACGGGCGACAACGCACTGGATGCACGCCGACAGGCTCGCTGCCAGGTTCCCCGCGATCACTGTCGACCCAGACGTGCTCTACGTGCAGGACGGCAAAGTCGTCACAAGTGCGGGAACGGCGGCTGGCATCGACGCCGCGCTGCACATCGTGCGCACCGAACTCGGTGCGGGGCCAGCCAACGTTGTGGCGCGGCGCATGGTCGTCCCGCCCCAGCGGGACGGCGGCCAGGCCCAGTACATCCAGTCCCCGATCGCCGAAGAGTGCGCGGATTCGTTTGCTGCTGTCGCTGAGTGGATGCTGCAGAACCTGGCCGAGAATCTCACCGTCGACCAACTCGCTCGCAAGGCGCTGATGTCGTCAAGGACCTTCGCCAGGCGCTTCAGGGCCGACATGGGCACCACTCCCGCTGCGTGGTTGAACCGGCAGCGAATCATGCGCGCGCAGCAGTTGCTTGAACAGACCTCCCGTGGCCTCGAAGCTGTCGCCGCCGAGACGGGTTTCGGCACTGCAGCGGTCATGCGCCATCACTTCATGAAGGTGCTGCAGACCACGCCGACCACGTACCGCCGCACGTTCGGCGAAAGACTCGCCAGCTAGGTGGATGTTATTGTCATCGGATTCACCGCTTGGTGGGCGTGCAGAAGAGGTAACGATCGATGACTCCCGGAACTGAACCCCAACTCCTGGAGATCGTCTCCTCGCAGGATTCGCGGGGAACATTCGCGAAGCCGTTCCCGCTGCCGGCCGCTTCGGGCATCGAATTCGAGGTCAAAGAGATCTTCTCGACCAGTTCAGGTCGGGGCGTCGTGCGTGGCATGCATTTCCAGTTCGAGCCAGACCAGATCGCCAAGATCGTCTGGGTCACAACGGGATCGATCTTCGACGTCCTCGTTGACCTGCGGGACCACGACGGCTTCGGCACCGCATATTCGTGGGAGTTGAATTCCACTGCAGGCAACGCGCTTCTCGTGCCAGCAGGATTTGCCCACGGTTTCCAGTCGCTGGAGGCCGGGTCGGTGGTCAATTACGCGGTTGACGACGTGTTCTCGCCAGGGCGGGATGCAGGTATCAGGTGGGACAGTGTCGGCGTGAGCTGGCCGCTGGCCGTGACCGAGATGTCGGCCAGGGATACTGCCCATCCCTCCCTCGATGACTTCGACTACCGCTTCACTTCACCGGCATGATCGAACGCGCCCTCGTCACCGGTGCCACAGGCTTTCTCGGTGGCCACCTCGCCCGTCGACTGCTGGCCTCCGGTGCGCACGTGACCGTGCTGCACCGTGCTGGCGACAGCCCGGCGCTCGACGCGCTGGCGGCCGCTGGCGCGACGATCGCCACCTTCAACGCCCACGATGAGATCGCGGAACTGGTAGCGCAGAGCGCGCCCGACGCGACTTTCCACCTGGCCACGCGCTATGTCCGCAACCATCGTTCCGCCGAGATCGACGACATGCTCGAAGCGACTATCGCGTACGGCACACACCTGCTCGAGGCGCTGGTCGGCAGTGGAAGCGTGGTGCTCTCCGCGATGACCTTCTTCCAGTTCAGGGACGGACGTGCCGAGCCGAACACCCTGTATTCCGGATTGAAGCAGGCGTTCCTCGAGATCAGCAGGTTCTATCGCGCGTCGCACCAGCTCGACATCCGCGAAGTCATCCTCTTCGACACTTTCGGCCCAGGTGACGAACGCGACAAACTGATTCCGCGCCTTTTCGCGGCAGCAGCACAGGCAGACGAGATCACGCTCGGGCCTTCAGCGCAGCTTCTCAACCTGCTCTACGTGGATGACGTGGTCGACGGATTCATCGCTGCAGTCGCGCCAGGCAATCCGGCGACAATGACCATCAACTCCGCCGAAACTGTGTCGGTTGGCGAGCTCGTCAGCTTGATCGAAGCGGTGTCCGATCGCACGATCAGTGCGACCTTTGCCAGCAAGTCCACCCCTGACAACCGACTCCTGCACGCTGGCACCTGGCCGTGGCCTGCGGGATGGAAACCGTCAGTGCCGGTACGCAGCGGGCTCGAACTCAGCTGGTCGGCAGCGCGCCAGCAGACCGCGCCATGAGACCGTGCCGGTACAGCTTCGCTGTTACCAGTTCTTCCACGGAGCCGTGCCGGTGTCCCAGAGTTCATTGAGCAGCAGCGACTCGCGATAGGTGTCCATCGGCTGCCAGAACCCTGTGTGCGGGTGCGCCGCGATCTGGTTGTCGGCTGCCAGGTTCTTGAGCGGCTCCTCTTCGAGCACTGAGTCGTCGTCGAGGTAATCGAAGACGCCGGGTTCGAAGAGGAAGTAGCCGATGTTGATCCAGCCCTCGACCTGCGGCTTCTCCTTGAACTTCCTGACAGAGCCGTCGGTGTCGAGGTCGAGCACGCCGAACCTGCTGAGGGGCTGGATGGATGTCATGGTCGCGATTTTTCCGTGGGACTCGTGGTAATCCACCAGTGCCTCGAGGTCGATGTCCGCAATTCCGTCTCCGTAGGTGCAGAGAAAACGCTCTCCCTCGACATATTTGCGGATCTTGTTAATTCGACCACCGGTCATGGTCGAGGCACCGGTGTCTGCGACGGTGACCGTCCAGTCGAATTCGTCGTGGGCTCCGTGGTAGGTGATGCCAGCCTGGTCACCCAGTGTGACTGTGAAGTCCTGGTTGAGCGCGCCGTAGTTGGTGAAGTAGTTCTTGATGAACTCGCTCTTGTAGCCGGTGCAGATGACGAAGTCCTTGATGCCCTGCTGGCTCAGAATCTTCATAATGTGCCAGAGCACGGGCCTGCCGCCGACCTCTACCATGGGCTTCGGCCTGAACTCGGTTTCTTCGCGCATGCGCGTGCCGAGACCTCCGGCTAGTAGTACTGCCTTCATCTGCCCGTATCCCTGTGCAATTCGATGGTCACCTGGGCAGCCACTGCTGCCGCCGCCAATCACCCTAGCGTCAGCTCCAGCCAGCGAGCCTTCTAGAATTGGCCGTCAGACTTGATTCATCGGAGCGATCACACGTGTCAGAAGACCTAGAGCGACAGCACATCCTGGACCAGGTTCGAGCCTACGCAGAGAAACAGCTCGTGCGCCCGGACTTCGTGCCAGGCGAGACAGTCGTCCCCGTGTCTGGCAAGGTTCTCGACCCGAATGACTTCGCGGCGCTGGTCGACGCATCGCTCGATGGCTGGCTCACCGCAGGCAGGTTCCACACCCAGTTCGAGCGTGAGCTTGCCAGGTATGTTGGCAGCCGCAGCGCTCTCTTCGTCAACAGCGGGTCAAGCGCAAACCTCGTCGCACTGAGCGGGCTGACCAGTCCGAAACTCGGCAAGCGTGCGCTGAAGCCCGGTGACGAGGTTCTCACGGTTGCCGCCGGATTCCCCACAACGGTGAACCCGATCATCCAGAACGGCCTGCGCCCGGTGATCGTCGACGTCGACCTCGGCACATACGATGCCTTGCCAGACATGCTTCGCGAGGCCGTTGGGCCCAAGACCCGCGCCGTGATGATGGCGCACACCCTGGGCAATCCGTTCGACCTGGACACCGTGCGCGACCTCTGCAAAGAGAACAATCTCTGGCTGATCGAGGACTCGTGCGACGCTCTCGGGTCGACATACGACGGCAAGCGCACGGGAAGCTTCGGCGACACTGCAACCGTCAGCTTCTACCCGGCCCACCACATCACGACCGGTGAGGGTGGCGCAGTCTTCGTCAAGTCTCCCCTCGTCAGGAAGCAGGTCGAATCCTTCAGGGACTGGGGTCGGGACTGCTACTGCGAGACC
>JAODLU010000263.1 GCA_025464125.1 Microbacteriaceae bacterium
CGACTCGGGGCAGTTGCCCGAGCCGTAGGGAACAACGCCGACGCACTGGGCGGCGTAGGCGAGCACGGCTGACCCGCTGAATGACTGGTTGGGCGGCGATGCACCGGTGTACTTGTTCGGCAATACGACGGCCTTGGGCTTCGGAGCCTCGAACGTGACCCCGTAGGTGTCCCTCGATGCAGCGAGAACTGCGACTGAAGAGGTCAGTGAGACTGACTGAACGGTCACGGAATCGGCCTCGGCGACTGTGGCCGGGCCGAGGTCCGCGTACGCGGGCAGGGCGGTCGTGGCGATGATTGCGCCGGCCACTCCGAGAGCACCGAGCTTCGCACCGAGAGAAGTCATTAGGACAGGGTACCTCGTGATGCCCGATGTCGGGAGGTCGGAGCACAATTGGTTTATCGGCGCGACACGCCGAAAACACTAGATGTAGTGGAATGACAGGAGTGTCATTCACGTTATATAGTGAGAACCCCGACGGCGCCGAGTTTACGAACCGGTGACGTAGAGGTTCACATCACAAGACTTAAGGAGGTCCGAATGGACAACGACAACGATTCCATCGGCGGTTACGCAGTACCCGTCGACCCAATGGATCTTCTGCAGTGCGACAGCTGCCAGTAGATCTTTACCTGATTTGCAGAAAGCCCCGGTAGCCAGCGATGGCCGCCGGGGCTTTCTCGTTAAGCCCGACATACTCGCCCGGAGCCTGCTCGTTAAGCTTGTGCTGTGAGCGTCAATCCAGAGTTGCAGGGCCGCGTCTTTCTGCCGACACCCCCGTACCTAGTCGGCCGGGAGAAGATCCGTGAGTTTGCGAAAGCAGTGTTCGCGACTAATCCGGTCAACTTCGACGTCGAGGCTGCCAGGGCCGCTGGCTACTCGGATATCGTGGCGCCGACCACATTCCCGGTCGTAGTGCAGGGCCTGACGCTCGACCAGCTGCTCGCCGAGCCCGATGCCGGCATCGACTTCGCCCGCGTCGTGCACGGCGACCAGCGCTTCACCTACACGCGCCCCATCGTCGCTGGCGATGAACTGACCGCGACCCTCACTGTCGCCAGCATCAAAACGCTCGGCGGGCATTCGATGGTGACCACGGAATCCGCCATGGTGGATGCCACCGGCGCTCACGTGGTCACAACAATTTCGACCCTCGTGGTCAGGGGCGACGAGTGATCGGCATCGAAACCCTGGCCGTCGGCGATGTTGTCGCCGAACGCGAGTTCGCGCTCAGCCGCGATTCACTCGTGCGCTATGCCGGGGCATCCGGGGATTTCAATTCCATTCACTACCGTGATGACGTTGCCATCTCGGTAGGCCTGCCCGGCGTGCTCGCTCACGGCATGCTCACCATGGGACTTGCTGTGCAGCCTGTTGCGGACTGGATCGGCGACCCGGGCCGGGTGGTCGACTACCAGGTGCGGTTCACGCGGCCCGTGCTCGTGGATGCCACAACAGGTGCCACTGTGCTGGTCGTCGCGAAGGTCGGCAAGCTCGATGAGGAGACGCAGACAGCGCGCATCGACCTCACGGTGAGCTACGGCGAGCAGACAGTGCTCGGCAAGGCCCAGGTGCTCGTGAATCTTGCGGGAGCCTGAATGAACCTGTCCGAGCTCACCACCCTGCGCGTGGGAGGCCCCGCGCGCGAATTGCTTTCGCCAGCAACGCAGGACGAGCTGGTGACGGTGACGCGTGACGCGTGGGCGGCTGGCGACGAAGTGCTTCTGCTCGGCGGTGGATCGAACATGGTTGTCTCTGACGACGGGTTCGATGGCACGGTCATCCGGGTGATCACTCGCGGTATCGAAGAGATGCAACTGGCGGATGCGCGGGTGCGCCTGCGCGTGCAGGCAGGTGAGTCGTGGGACGGCCTGGTTGCCTGGACCGTAAGCCAGGGCCTTGCAGGCATTGAGGCGCTGTCGGGAATTCCCGGCTCATGTGGCGCTGCGCCGATCCAGAACATCGGCGCATATGGGCAGGAACTGTCTGCGAGCGTGTTTTCCGTCGACTTCGTCGACCGCATTACCGGCGAGCGCGAAAGTCTCTCCACCGATGACATGAGGTTCGGCTATCGAACGTCGGCGCTGAAGCAGGGCAGGGCGGGCCTCGTGGTCGCGATCGAACTCGAACTGACCCGATCAACAGAGGGTGCAGTTGCCTACCAGCAGCTCGCAGATGCGCTGTCGGTGTCGGTTGGTGACCGCCTGCCGCTCGCCGACATCCGCGCCGCGGTGCTTCACCTTCGTGCGTCGAAAGGGATGCTGCTCGATCCGGCCGACCCGGACTCCGTGAGTGCCGGCTCCTTCTTCACGAACCCGATAGTGAGTGAGGGATTCGCGAGGGGGCTGCCAGGCGACGTGCCGCGCTGGCATACCGAAGACGCTGAGCAGGAGCCGTTCATCCTTCCGCTCACGGGGTTCGACGGCCAGCTCGTGCCCCGCCCCCCGACGATCAGCGAACAGGGAACCAAGCTGAGCGCTGCCTGGTTGATCGAGCAGTCCGGCATTCCCCGCGGGTTCCGCCTGCCAGGTTCGGCTGCCGCAGTCTCGAGCAAGCACAGCCTCGCGATTGTGAACACGGGATCGGCGACCGCGAACGAGATCGGCCAGCTGGCCCGCTATATCCAGACCAGGGTGCTCACCGAGTTCGGGGTAAACCTGCAACCGGAACCCGTGCTTGTCGGTGTCGAGGTGTAGTTGTTAGGCATCCGTCCGCCGTATTGAAGGAGAGTGAATGATTCACGCAACGCAGCTCGCGCGCACCTTCCAGACGAAACGCGGGCGCGAGAAGTCTGAGGTGATCGCGGTCGCAGGCGTTGACATCGACGTCGCCGAGGGCGAGATCGTCGGATTCCTCGGGCCGAATGGCGCGGGCAAGACCACAACGCTGCGCATGCTGACCACCCTGCTGAAGCCCACATCCGGCACCGCGACCGTCGCGGGCTACGACCTGCGTGCCGACCCGGTCAAGGTGCGGCAGTCGATCGGCTATGTCTCCCAGAGCGGGTCGACGAACCGCAACGCGGTCGCCGGTGAAGAGATCGTCTCCCACGGCATGCTCTACGGCATCTCGAAGGAGCAGGCCAACGCACGCGGCAGGGAGCTGTTCGAGCAGCTCGACCTCGACGGCATGTGGGGTCGAAAGTGCGACTCCCTGAGCGGCGGCCAGCGGCGAAGGCTCGACATCGCGATGGGTCTCGTGCACGACCCGCACCTCGTCTTCCTCGACGAGCCGACGACAGGGCTCGACCCGCAGGCGCGTGCCAACCTCTGGACCCACATCTCAGACCTGCGCGAAAAACGCGGCAGCACGGTCTTTCTCACCACCCACTACCT
>JAODLU010000265.1 GCA_025464125.1 Microbacteriaceae bacterium
AGACATCGTCGGTGCCATGGCGGGCATCGCCATCCAGTACGTTGGCTACCTGCTTGGCGAACTGTGGTCGCGTCGCGTCACGGAGCTGGTGACTCTCGACCCGATGACCGCGATCGCTGGCACGATCATGACCGCGAGCGCTTTCGCCGGCCCGGTCTGGCGGCGACGCATCAGGGTGCTTACGGCGTCGATCGTGCTCGTCTTCCTGCTCTACGCGGGGGACCCGTCAGATCTCTACCGCGCACTGGCTGCACTTGCGGGATTCGGTTTGGGAATCCTGCTCAAGCGCGGGGAAGGTGCGATCCACTGGCAGAGGAGCTCCCATCACGAAGCTCGCGTGCTGCTCTCCGCGATCGTGTCGATCACGGCCATCGGCCCGGCGATCACCATCTTCAGCTCGCTGCGGCTTGGAGCGCTGGCTCCGCTCGGACTGCTGCTGACTGATGCCCGCCCAAGCGGCCTGCCAACGGTGGACGAATGCCACGCGATGAGCATCAGCCGACTCTGCCTGCACGACATGACGCTGGAGCGAATCAGCGGCGTCGGTCCAGTGGTGTTGACACTGCTGCCGCTGCTGACCCTTCTGGTTGCGGCATTCGGCCTGGCGCGCGGGCGTCGGTTCGCAGTGTGGCTCGTCGTCACTGTCAACCTCGCGCTTGCCGCCCTGGCGGCGTATTTCTACGGCTTCCTGCCGCTGTCGGGCCAGGTGCTCGTGCACAGGGCGGCGACCCCGCACTACTGGGAGGTCACGCTTGCCCTGGCAGTCTCGGTACTGCTGCCGCTGGCTGTTGCAGCGATCGTCGTGCTCAATCTCGGGCATTTCACGATTCGCGCGTCAGCGCACGCCGTGCGGGTGTACCTCGTCAGCATCCTGGTCACCTTCGCAATTCTGTCGAGCCTCTACCTCGGTGTCGGGTCCGCGATGTCGCGAGGGTTCCATCCGCAGGTCAACTTCTCCGATTTGCTCGCGGATTTGCCTGAACGCTTCGTGCCGATCGGATTCCTGAGGGTCGAGCGCCTGCAGTTCCTGCCCACTGGTCCCGTCACGGGCTTCCTGTATTCCTGGATCGGTCCGTTGTTCTGGTTCGCCGTGGTTGTCGGTGCTCTTGCTGTGGTTACGGCAGCAGGTTCGCGCGACTACATGGCGGGCCTTCTGCGAGTGCGCGCGCTGCTGCGCTCGGGCACCGGCGGATCGCTCGGCTACTGGGCCACCTGGGTCGGCAACTCGTACTGGTTCAGCGCGAATGGCCGGGTCGCCGTCGCCTATCGCGTGCTCAACGGGGTAGCGCTCACCGCATCCGAACCGATTGGCAGCACCAGGTCGGCCATCGCCGCCCTGCCGGATTTCGCCAGGTTCTGCGATGACAACGGCTGGACTCCCGTCTTTTACGCGATTCACGAGCCCTTCATGGCTGCGTGCCGTGCGATGGGCTGGTCGTCTATGGCCGTCGGCGACGAGACGGTCGTGCTGCCGAGCCAGTGGAAGACGACGGGCAAGCGCTGGCAGGACGTGCGCACTTCGATAAACCGGGCGGAGCGGGCTGGCGTCAGGTCGCTGTGGTCGTCCTACTTTGAACTCTCCGCCTCGCACGAGCTGCAGATCGGAGAGATCTCCGAGCAGTGGGTCGCCGAGAAGAACCTGCCAGAGATGGGATTCACCCTCGGGGGCATCGACGAACTGCGGGACCCGGATGTGCGGCTCATGATCGCCGTCGACGACGCCGACCGCGTGATCGGTGTGACGAGCTGGCTGCCGAGCTGGAAACGCGGCGAGATCGTGGGCTGGACGCTCGACTTCATGCGCCGCACCCCCGATGGCATGAACGGAATCATGGAATTCCTGATCGCTCGCTGTGCTGAACAGTTCCAGCAGGAGGGCATCAGGTTCATGAGCCTCTCTGCTGCCCCACTTGCGCAGGAGGCTGCTAACCGCGACGTCTCCCCGAACACGGCGACCAGGATGCTCGGCTACATCGGTTCGCGTCTCGAGCCCGTGTACGGCTTCCGGTCGCTGCTGCAGTTCAAGAAGAAGTTCCAGCCGGAATTCCAGCCGCTGTACATGGCATACCCCGATCCACTCGCGCTGCCATCGATAGGCCTCGCGCTCACGAGGGCCTACGTGCCGTCGCTGTCCGTGCGGCAGGGCATCCGTTTCGTCAGGAGCCTGACCTGACCGAGGTCAGTCCCTCGACTGGAATCCCTCGGTAACTCCGTAGCCCGCCTCTGCCGGGATGCGCAGCACGCTGCCGTCCTCGCGTCTTTCGAGCACGGGCAGAACTGTGAACAGCGGGTAACCGGATGCCGCAGCAAACGCCGCCGTCACCCCCTCGCTCTCGGCCAGCCGCTTGAGGTTCAGCCGGGTGGGAAAGAGCATGCGGTCGCCGGCTTCTGCCCGCTCGAGTGCCAGCAGCGGTGTGAGCCACTCCACCGACACCATCTCGTCCCCGTCGAAGTGGGCGACCTGGTCGTGCGGCATGCTGGCCAAAAAGAACCAGGTGTCGAATCGTTTGGGCAGCGCTTCAGGCGTGATCCAGTGCCCGAAATATTCGAGCTTGTCGAGGGTTAGACGAGAGCCAGATGCACGCACTGCTTCGAGAAAGCTGCCGCCAGAGGCCAGCGGCAGCGTGCCGGAACCGTCGTGTGCCACGAGGATCGATGCCTCTTCCCAGGTCTCCCTGATCGCGCCGATACGGAGCGCCCGCTCAGCGGGGGAGAAGCCTTCGTGACCGGTGACGAGGTCGAGCCACTCATCGCTCCCGTCCTCCGTTTCGACGACTCCGCCGGGGAACACCATCGCCGAAGGGAAGGTCGCGCCAGCGTGGCGGCGCAGCATCAGCACCTCGAGCGGGTCATCGCGCAGCACCAGGATGCTCGCGGCCATGCGCAGGGGCGCAGGGGTGGCGGCAGGCTCTGTGCTTGCAGGCGTCATCGCATCCTCCCGGGTACCTTCCCACCATAAGTGCTACCCTCGAAGGGTGTTGCTCGGTCTGCTTCTTCTTAGCTGCCGCGACGAGACCTAACCCAGGCCTCCCTCGTCGCGGCATGTGCTGGTTAACTCCAGCGTCGTTGGTCTGAAACCCCACCGAGACGAAAGCAAAGACCATGAAGAACACGCAGTCGGCTTCTGCAATGCCGATCCACAAGTACCGCCCATACCGCGAGAGCCTCGGCATCGACCTGCCGGACCGCTCCTGGCCCTCGAA
>JAODLU010000270.1 GCA_025464125.1 Microbacteriaceae bacterium
ACGATCGCGAAGATGCTGCCCTCCTTGTATCCGGTGCCGCTGCTTCTCGCCACGGTGCTGAGCCTGCTGTAAGGAGTTGTGCTGAGCATGTACTCAGTCGGTTTTGCGCTGATGGCTGCCGGTGTCAAGTCGAGCCGCTCTGCCGCGACAGTCGTGGTGGCAGTGCTGCTGCTGTTCATCACCGTGATCATGAGCGTCACTGTCACCGACATCACTCCGGTCTTCCGTGACTTCGCGACGACGCTCGCAGTGCCCATAGCGGCATGGGCGGGTCTCTTCACGGCTGAAATGATCATCCGCCGCCGTCGTTTCGCCGCAGAGTCACTTCTCAATCGCGGAGGCGTCTACCCCGATGTGAACTGGCTCAACCTGGTGATGCTGGTTGTCGCTTCAGTCGTCGGATTCGGCCTGACCAGTGCGACCGTGACCTGGCTCGGCTGGCAGGGATACCTGTTCTCGCTCTTTGGCGTCCCGCTCTCGGGCGACCTGGCCGGCACGGATATCGGAGTGCTCGTGGCGCTGGGCATCGGCCTGCTCACGCCTCTCGTCGCCGGTGTTCCCACCGTGCGTCGCCAGGAGCAGGTGCAGACACAGCTGCAGGGATAGCACGCCCCGGGCACCCGCCCGGCGGAAAGTAGACTTGCCCCATGCCCACCACCGTCGCCGATGTCGCAGTTGCTGTCGACACACTGTGGCCGCTAACGGGCGCCGAAAGCTGGGACGCGCCTGGCCTGCTGTCCGGTGACCCGGGCGCCACCGTCGAGTCGATTCACCTCGCGGTAGACGCGGTTCCGGATGTCGCGGACGAGGCGATCGCCCTCGATGCAGACTTGCTGCTCGTGCACCACCCACTCCTGTTACGCGGGGTGACCGCGGTGGCCGAGGATCGCTACAAGGGTGCGGTGCTCGCTCGCCTCATCCGCGGCGGCTGCGCCCTCATCGCCGCCCACACGAACGCAGATGTGGTCGAGACCGGAACCTCGGGCACCCTGGCGAACCTGCTGGGCCTCGTCGACGTGCACCCGATCACGGCCGGGCAGGTGCCGGGTCGCGGCATCGGCCGCGTGGGAGACCTGCAGCAGCCGACGACGCTCGGTCGCCTGGCGCGTGCGCTGGCCGACATTCTTCCGGCAACGGCATCCGGTGTCAGGGTTGCGGGGGAGTACGACGGCACAGTGCAACGCATCGCACTGTGTGGGGGAGCTGGTGACTCGCTCCTCGGCGAACCCGCAGTGCTGACTGCCGACGTCTACATCACCTCTGACCTGCGGCACCACCCGGCGTCAGAATTTCGCGAGAATGCCCGCATCGCCGGCGGCCCGGCGCTCATCGATGTCTCCCACTGGGCGAGCGAGTGGCTGTGGCTTGAGACAGCGGCCGCCGAGCTGCGAAAGGCGCTCCCCGGCGTGACGGTCACGGTCAGCGACATCCGCACCGATCCGTGGGATTTCACGATTGTCCACTAGCAAACGAACGAGGAATTCATGGCGTTGAAAGCCAGCCCCGACGACCAGTCACACTTGCTCGAACTGCAGGAACTGGACACAAAACTTCGGCAGCTCGACCACCAGGCCAAGAACCTGCCCGGCATCGCAGTGCTCGCGGGGCTGACCAGCGACGCTGACAGCCTGCGTATCGAGAGTGCTGAAGCGAAAGGCGCCCTCGAAGACGCAAAGACCGAGCTCGGGCGCGTCGAAGCCGATGTCGCGGTCGTCGAGGCACGAATCACAAGGGACGCAGACAGGCTGCAGGCGTCCACCTCCGTCAAGGACGTTGCCGGTCTCGAAAGCGAACTCGCTGGACTTCGCAAACGCCAGTTCGACCTCGAAGAGATCGAGCTGACTGTGATGGAGAAGCTGGAGGCTCTCGAGAGTGCTGCTGCTGCGTTCAGCACCAGGCAGGCCGAGCTCCAGGCCAGGATCGCCGATGCGGCAGCCGAACGCGACACAGCCCTCACAGCGCTTGCGAGCGAGCGCACGCATTCCGCTGCCAACCGGGCCACCATCGCGAGCAAACTGCCGGCCGACCTGCTCGCACTCTACGAACGCCAGCGCGAACGCTACGGATTCGGCGCGTCCCTTCTGCAGCATGGGGTGTCGAAGGCCAGCGGAGTAAAGCTGCTCGAGAACGACATGGCGGTAATTCGAGCAGCAGCACCCGACGATGTGCTGCTCTGCCCCGACAGCAGCGCGATCCTCGTTCGCACCTCCGAGTCGGGCATCTGATGGCGCGAGTGCTCATCATCGAAGCCGACGGCGGTTCCCGGGGTAATCCGGGAGTTGCGGCGAGTGGCTCAGTCGTGATCGACAAAGCAACCGGCGAGGTGCTGGCCGAAGTGGGCTGCTACCTCGGCCACGCCACCAACAATGTCGCCGAATACACGGCGCTTGTGGAGGGCGTGAAAAAGGCGATGGCCATCGACGCTGATGCCGAACTCGAGGTCTATATGGACTCGAAACTCGTCATCGAGCAGATGTCGGGCCGCTGGAAGATCAAGCACCCCGACATGGCTGAACTTGCAGCAGAGGCTCGCGGCCTGCTGATCGGAACGCCGGTGAAATTCCAGTGGGTGCCGAGATTGCAGAACACCCGCGCCGACAAGGTTGCGAACCGATCAATGGACATGCAGGCAGATTTCGGCCGCTAAGCGCGCAACGCGGCGAGCAGGCCCTGAGTCGCGCGCAGTTCACCGAAGCGATCGACTGTCACAACGTCGACATCCCAGTGCGATGTCACGTGCTCAAGTGTCATCTGGCCTCCGGCGATGATGGCGGTCGCCAGCACATCAGCCTCAACCAGGTCATCGGCTACGACCGTGACCTGCGTGAATGCCGCGGTCGCGGCGCTCCAGATGTGTTCCCCCCGCTCCGCGTTCCCTGAGGTGGCTACTGCTCGCCGGCTGCCCGTGAGCTCGAGCGATAGCAGCATCGCCGATCGGTCTGCCGGGTCGACGACGCCGATAGACCACGGCGTTCCGTCAGGCTGGAGGCCGCTGGTGAGCACGTCCCCTCCTGCGTTGATGCACCAGCTCTCCGAGCCGTTGAGAAACAGCAGATCGCCAGCTTCGACGACTGCCATGGCTTTCACCGTGCCGTTCAGGTCGATGACACCGTCGGGCCGGTGGGGTGTGAAGGCTCCGCCAGTGGCACTGCGCCACTCGAGGGCCTCGGCGTACGCAGCGCGCACACGTTCGCTGGCATTGGGGAGAGTGAGCTGGCCGAGTGCCATCCTGCTCAACTCAGAGTCCGGGCGATACAGGCTGAAGGTGCGATCGGCTGATTCGAAGATCCGCTCGACCCCAGTAGCGTCGGTCTCTGACATCACGGAGACCGCGGTCCCCATGGAAGTGAAAACGCGTCGCATGATCAGGCCTGGTCCAGCGCCGATTGCAGCGAACTGAGATAGGCATCGCTCGTATAGGTCGCGCCGCTCACGGTCGCGACCTTCGCGGACTGCGAGGCGAGAACTTCCGACCTCAGCACGGGTGCGGCGCTGTTGTTGATCTGGTTCGACCTGCCCTCGTTTCCGCTGAGCACGACTGTCGCGACATCCGTGATCGCACCACCCGAGATGGTGACCCTGACCTGCACAGTGCCATATCGCGTGGTCTTTGCAGTGCCCGTGTACGTGCCATTTGTGAAACCTGCACCGGATGCCACTGCAGACCCCGCCGAAGACGAACCGCTGCT
>JAODLU010000271.1 GCA_025464125.1 Microbacteriaceae bacterium
TGGTAGTCGTACGGAAAGATCAGCAGGTTGCGCACCAGGAAGAACCAGGTCTGCGGGTCAGCAAAATACGCCTTGGAGGTGGTGACGATGGGGCCCATCACGAGTGTTACGAGCAACACCATCACGAAGAGCGCAGGGTACAGGCGCCGCGCCCGCTTGCCTGCATACCTGCGCACGCGGGGTTCGGCAAGCCAGCTGCCGCAGACGAGATAGCCGCTGATGACGAAGAACACGATGACGCCGATTCGGCCCATCGTGTAGCCATAGCCGCCGAACGATAGCGGGTATGGCTCACCCCCTGAGGGCAACAGGAACGAGTGGCTGACGATTACGAGGGCGGCCGCGACGATCCGCAGCACATTGAAGCCTTCGGGTCGGGTGACCGAACTCGTGGCGATCCCTATGGTCGTGCCTTCGCGGCGTCGCAGAGTTCCATGAGGCGACGCCCAAAGTTTTCTACAGAGAAGGTTTCCGCGTGGGCGCGAATCGCGTCGGCATCCCAGTCATCAGGAAAGGCGATGACGGCAGCCTGCACCGATTCCACGGTCGGCTCGTCGATGAAGCGACCCGACGTGCCGTCAAGCGTCGTGTCGAGGAATCCGCCTGCCCGAATCAAAAGCGCCGGTGTGCCGAACGCGTTGGCCTCGAGAGGAGTGAGTCCGAAGTCTTCGCGGGAGACGGATGCCAGGGCTCGGGCGTTCTCGTACAGCCAGCGGAGTTCGCCCTCCGAGACCCTCCCGAGCGCCGCGACATTGGGCGGGAGGTCGCCATGGGGCGAGCTGCCGACGATGACGAGCCGGGCATCCGGCAATCCAGCGAAGGCTTCGATGAGTGTCTGCGTGCCTTTGTAACCCCTGTCCCGCGCAACCGTCAGGAAATACCCGGGCGCGACGCTGCTGACGGGTTCGCGCTCGCCCTCCGTGGTGACGGCGACAGGCGGGAACAGCAGCGCGGGCTCGACACCGTAGGTGCTGCGGATGCGTTCAGCGACAGACGTGGAGATCGCGATGTAGAGATCCGCGGACTTCGCGGCCTTCTTGTCCCATCGGGTGAGTGCTGGCCTCAGCAAAGCGAGCAGCACTCTCACGTAGCCAGGCTGCCCTGCGAGGTAGTCCTCCGGCTGGTACAGCCAGCGGGGCGGGTTGTAGCAGTAGACCACCTTGCGGGTGCGCGAGGTGGTGCGAACACCATGCGACCAACCCGAGGAACTGCAGATCACAACGTCGGCGTCAACGGGCTTCTGGGACGACCAGGCCCACCCGAGGAGGGGCAGCGCTCGCCGCGGATCCCGGCGGAATGTTGCGATGCGCTGCAGGAAGCTTGAGCGCAGTGAGAAGTCTTCGAAGCCCTGGTATGTGGCGTCCCGTTCGTAGATGGAGGTCACAATACGCTCAACCTGTGCGACTCGTGCGATCTCGAGTGCAACCCTTTCGGCACCCCCCCTTTGGGTGAGATAGTCGTGAGCAAGCACAACCTGACGATGGGCGGTGGGCATCGTTTAGGCGCTCTACTTTCCGTCGTCTGTCACAAATTGATTCTGTACAGTATGCCCCTTGCTTCTGAGTCGTTTTCCCGGCGCAGCGGCGAGACTGTACGTCGGACCCCGACGCTCAAAACCCGAATGCTGAGGAGAGGCCCTGTGAGGCTTAGTCGTGCTGCCGTCGTTTCGGCCGTGATCGCGCAGGCAGCGGTAGTCGCGCTGCTGCTGAGCGGCTGCGTCGGGTCGGATGCTGCAACGCAACCCGCGACTGTGCATGGCATCTCGAACTCCGGCGTCAGCTACGACGGCCTGTTGAGCGATGGCGTCACAGACATGACCAACGAGAACCCCGGCCAGTACGGCAAGGACTGGTTCTACGAGGTCGACGGCGAGCAGCACACGAGTCTCGCCAGCCTGCGCTTCCTGAGCGACAAGGGTTACAAGCACGATCGCGTTTCGTTCAGGTGGGAGCGGCTGCAGCCGACCCTGTTCGGTCCGCTCGACCCGAAAGAGGTCGCGCGCATCACCGCGTATCTCGACGCCCTGCAGAAGGTCGGCATGGACGCGATCATCGACCTGCACAACTACGGGCACTACAAGATGGCGGGCTCTCCGAACCTCGATACGGGCCAGGGCGGATGGAGCCTCGGCCAGGAGCAGCTTCCGTACAGCGCGTTCGCGGACGTGTGGAAACGCATCGTGAAACAGTGGGGCGGGCATCCTGCCGTATCGGGCTGGGAGCTCATGAACGAGCCGACCATGATGGCGACGACGGGCACGGCGAGCTTCAAGAAGACAGTCACCCCTCCGGGCGCTGACACTTCGTGGAACGCGGACGATGGCAAGGTGACGCAGTCCACGACGCTCGGGCACGGCGACGATTCATCGGTCGAGTACGCACCACCGGAGGGCGGCCAGTGGCTGTACTCGCCAGGTTTCACGGGCGCGGATACCGACAGGTCGGCAGCCGGCAAGGTGGACTCCGTCTCGGCATGGGTCTACCTCGACCCGGGGTCCGGGCCAGCATCCGTCTCGCTCATGGCGCAGGACGGCACAGACGGCTCGTATCACCTCGGTGGCCAGATGAACCTGGTCGAAGGCCAGTGGACCCAGGTCGCGTACGCTCCGGATTTCTCGATGTCTGATGTACGCCAGTACGGGCTGCTGTTTGCGGGCGACAACTTCAACGGCAGTCGCACAGTGCACGTCGACGACCTGGCTGAAGGCTCATCCAATGTGGTCAGCGGCCTGCAGCACTGGCAGGCCGCATCGCAGAAGGCCGTCGAGGCGATACGCGCAACTGGCGACAGCCACACGATTCTCGTCGGAGGCTACGACTGGTCGCGCATGGCGAACTACGGCACGATCAACGGCAAGCCGTGGATCAAAGACCCTCTGGCGCAGCCGGACAAGCTGGTTTATGTGGCTCACCACTACTGGGACAAGCTCCGTAGCGGTGCATACGGCAACCAGACCCCGGAGAGTGAATTCGGCTCGGTCGACCAGGCGGTGGACACGTTGGTCGACGGCGAGTTCGGTGATTTCACCGAATGGCTCGAGTCGAACAACGTCTACGGAGCGGTCACCGAGGTCGGGTGGCCTGCCAAGGTCGCGAGCGCCGAATGGAACAAGGTCGCCGTGGCGTGGCTCGAATATGCGAAGGAACACGGTGTGAGCTGGTGGTACTTCGCGACCGGCACCACCTGGATCGACCAGCCATACGTCGTATACAGCGCCAGCAAGCACTGGGTGCTCGGCGGGGTGCTCGACGGCAACACCGGGCAGTCCAAAACCATTGAGAAGTATCTCCCAGCGGGGGGCGGTTAGTCTTCTGTGATGTTTACCCAACAACCTTTCGCAGTTTCTGGCGGTGCTCGCGCCGCTGCATTACTCCAGGCGAAAATGGCGGACGGATGACGGGCGCAACCCGAGCGCCCTCGCTCGCCATAGTGATCATCAACTTCAACACGAGAGATGACACTCTGAAGTGCCTGGAGTCCCTGGCGGCTGATGGCATGGACAACGCCTCTGTCACCCTGGTCGACAACGGTTCGGTAGACGGCAGCGTCGAGGCGATCGCCTCCCGCTTCCCCCTGGTGAAGATAATCGAGGCCGGTGAAAACCTCGGGTTCGCGCGGGGCGTGAACCTCGGAGTGCGAAACTCCGATGCCGACTACATCGTGCTTCTGAATCCCGATACCACGGTGTTCGCCGGGTCGCTCGAGGCGCTCAGGTCGTTCGCCGTGGAGAACCCGCTCCATGGCCTCTACGGGGGTCGCACGATCGCGCCAAACGGCCATCTCGATCCGGGATCGTGCTGGGGTGCACCCACGATCTGGTCGTTGCTCTGCTACTCCCTCGGATTATCAACCGTGTTCAGGGGCTCCCGGCTTTTCGACCCCGAATCCCTCGGCAAATGGCAGCGCGACACCGTGCGTGAAGTGCCGATCATCACCGGATGCCTGCTGCTCATGCGCCGCGACCAGTGGCTCGAGCTCGGCGGCCTCGACGAGGACTATTTCCTGTACGGCGAGGACGCGGAGTTTTCGCTTCGTGCACGTTCTGCCGGATATCGCCCGGTGATCGTGCCCACTGCCGTGATCACGCACGCGCTCGGCGCCTCGACCAGCTCGAACGGGCTGAAGATGTGCATGATCCTGGCTGGCAAGGTCACTCTCTTCACCAAGCAGTGGAGTGCGCCTGCGGCTTCAGTCGGGATAGTGCTGCTGCAGGGCGGTGCCCTGCTTCGCGCGTTCCTCGAAACGGTGCTTCGCAAAAGCAACCGCCCGTGGGGAATCGTGTGGAGCCGCAGGCGGGACTGGCGATCGGGGTACCCGGCCGCGAAGGCAAGCCTCTTCGGCCTTCGCGACGAACCCACGAGTACCGTTCGCTAGCAGCCGCCGATATACCTTTACCCGGATCAGCAAGGAGGTCGCAATTACTACCCTCGCCGCCCTTCGTGCTGTGATGCGGAACTGGTACTTCGTGGTCGCAGTGCTTGCCGTAACCGTTTTGTGCGAGATCCTGCTGGCGCGCGGTGGCAGCGTCTTCGAGAGCAAGACGACTGTGGTTTTTACCAGCCACGACAACGTGGCCATCGGCACGGTGGTCGAGGGCGAACAGCCATCGCTCATCGATTTCGCTGCGGCGATTGAACTGGTTTTGAATGATGGCCACCAGGTCGAGCGGTTCTCGTCCGCCTCGACATCTCTGTTCGATGCCGGCATCCGTGAGGGCTACCAGGTGGCCATGCCCCAGCGAGGCTCCCAGTGGCAGTACTACTTCGCCGTGCCCCGCCTCACGGTCAGGGTTGTCGGGCCGACAAAAGAGTTTGTTGAAACCACCCGTGACCGGCTGCTCAATCGCATTACCGCGTCGACGGCCCAGCTCCAGTCCTCCGAAGGCGTGTCTGACACGCTTGCCGTCACGGCGGACGTGGACAGCGTGGGCAGCGTCAGGTCCGTGGGACCGACTGCAGGCATGCGCCAGAGTGGCCTTGTCGCTTTCGGAATCCTGGGAGCGGCAGTAGCCTTCGGCGGCGCTGTGCTGCTCGACGCTTTCGTTCTTGCCCGTTCCGCCCGACTCGCACGATCTCGACCCGACGTATCCGCTGCCCAGAGAGGGAATTGATCATGAACCCCGATGGCTTCGCCCAGGTATTCAAACGCAGGTGGTGGATTCTCGTTCTCGGCGTCATCGTCGCAGGAGCGTTGGGCTATTTCGCCTATGCGCACAGCCACCCGACCTACGAGCGCACGGCAAGTCGGCTGCTTCTGCCCGGCCAGGCGAGCTATCCGATAGGCGACAATCCGTACGTGCACATCGACGATCTCGACCAGGCGAGTGATGTGCTCATCGACGTGCTCAGTTCTGACAAGGTGCAGGGCTCGATCGAGGATGCCTTCCCCGACGCGACGATCGTCATCGAGCGCAATTCGTCCACCAAGGGGCCGATCGTCTCGATCACCGTCACCTCGCAATCTGACGCGGCAACCGGCAAAGCGATGGACCGCATCCTTGCCCAGCTTCCGACGTCGCTCAACCAACTGCAGGACGACGCAGAGGTACCGGCAGACGCGCGCATCTCGGTCGTGTCTCTCACCTCGGATACCGAGAGCACAGTCGACCAGGGTGAGCGTTTTCGCCAGGCCGGCCTTGCGGTTGGCGGCGTGCTGCTGGTCACGATCATCGTGACCTTCATCGTCGACAACGTGCTCGGAGCGCTGTCTGCCCGTCGACGCAGGCGGGAGGGTGCACCTGGCGCGGTGCTCGAGCCGACAACCGTCGATGACGCGCGGCCACGCGCTGCGGTTGGAGCCGATGACCAGGTGAACGACGTTCATCCGGCCGACTGATGACCTCGTCCCTTCCGCTCACCGGGGTGTCCCGCCCGAGGCGCGGCCCTGACGCGGTCACTCTTCTCACCGTCTACCTCGTGCTCCTGTGCGCCCTGCCTTCAGCACTGTCCATCGCCGCACTGGGGTCGATCGGTCGGCCCGCAACCATCTGGGCACTGGGCATGGCGGTCTGGTGGCTGGTGGGCCGCATCCAGCGCCGGGTGCCATCGAGCTCGCAATTCCAGCCGGTGAGGCTTGGCATGTACGCCCTGGTACTCACGGTGGTGGCGAGCTTCACAGTGGCCATGCTCGGGGGCATTCCGCCAAGCCAGTCCACTACAGCGACCTCAGGGCTCTTCACCGTGGTCGGCTGGGCCGGCGTATTGCTGGTGGCGTGCGACGGCATAGCGACGAGGGAACGCATGCTGGTTTTCCTCAGGCGGATCGCATTCGCGGGTGCACTGCTCGCCGTGCTCGGCCTCGTGCAGTTCGTGACAGGCCAGACGCTGGTCGACGGCATCAGCTTTCCCGGAACGATCACCAGCACCCTCCTCGATGGCCTGCCCAGTCGCGCGGGCTTCGCGCGGGCATCCGGCACGGCATTGCACCCCCTCGAGTACAGCGTTGTCTTGTGTGTCGCACTCCCGATCGCCATCGCAGTCGGTGTCGTGGATTCACGCAGGGGGATGCTGCGGCGGGTGCTGCCCATCGTGCTGAGCGGCGCGGCGGCAGTGCTGTCGCTCTCGCGTTCCGCGGTGATCGGACTCGCGCTCGCCGTAGTCGTCGTACTTCCAGCACTGAGCACGCGGGTGCGGTGGGTGCTGCTCGGGGTGACCGCAGCCATGATCGCGGCAGTTGGACTACTCGTGCCGGGGTTGCTGAGTTCCATCACCCAGCTGTTCACCGGCCTCAATGAGGACCCGAGCGCGATCTCCCGCCAGAACGGCATCGACGTGGTGCTGCAGTTCGTGGCGAACTCGCCGATCATCGGCAAGGGTCTCGGCACGTTCGTGCCTGACATTTACATCTTTGACAACGCCTACATCCTGCTCGCGATCGAACTGGGCGTCGTGGGACTCGTCGTGTTCGTCTTGCTCGCCCTCCTCGCCCTCGGCTCGGCGTTCCAGGGGCGCAGGAGCCCATTCGCGGCCGATCGCGTGATCGGGCAGGCGCTCATGGCCGCCGCAATAGCGGGTGCTGTGCTTTTCGCATTCTTCGACGGGCTCTCGTTCCCGCAGTCGGCGGGGTTCTTGTTCCTCGTCTACGGGCTCTGCGGCGCCCAGCGAAGGATTGCGAGGGACTCGCGC
>JAODLU010000321.1 GCA_025464125.1 Microbacteriaceae bacterium
TCGACTGCCGAGCGGCCAGCCCATCGGGAGCGCTCGAATGTGTCGACGAGCCTCTGCAGTTCTCCCTGTTCGGCTTCAGCGCTGCCCGGCACTGGTGCAGTTTCGACGTCATCGAGTTCCAGTACACCGGCGTCGATGACTTCTGAGGTGCCGCCAGCGCCCAGCCGCTGCTCGATCCAATCGTGAAAGCGCGTGCCGAGCCTGGTCGCCCGGTATGGTCGCTCCGGCATGGGCCTGCGCAGCGATGCGGCGACGGATGCCGGGTCGGTCACGAAATCCTTGAACCTGGATGCGGGCACCCGGCTCGGCAGCTCGACTACCTCGGTGCCCTCGATGCGCCTGCGTCGCTCTTCGAGCAGCAGCAGGAGTTCCGTCTGCCATGGCCCAACCTGTGCGGGCTCAGCTTCGCGCACCAGGTCGGCAGCGCGCTGCACTACGGCCCGTCGACCGCCGAGCGGGTCGGGAGGCCAGCTGAACAGGTTGGCTTCCTCACCGAGAGGGTTTTCGGCGAACTGGCTCACCAGCGGCAACTCGCCAATCACACCTTCGTTCACCAGCTCACGCAGGAACGGGCTCGGCTGGCGCTGCGCGATCTGGGTCGACCAGAACGATGTAGTGAGCAGCAGCGCGTGCCTGGCCCGAGTCACGGCAACATAGGCGAGCCTGCGTTCCTCCTGCTCGTGACGCGCGCGCACCTCCGTCTTGAAGCGCTTCTGCTCGTCGACCAGCTCCTTGCGGGTGGTCGCCGCGCGCCAGTCAAACGTGGGAAGTTCCGCGCTGTCTCCCCGAAACTCGTACGGCAGGGAACCGAACGACAGCCAGCCGGAGAACCCCTCCTGCGGGCGTGACGGCAGTTCGTCGACGGCGAGCCGCGGCACGACTACGAGGTCCCACTCGAGCCCCTTCGCGCCGTGGATCGTGAGCAGCTGCACGGTGCCGGGTTCCGGTTCTTCCGGGCGAGGACTGAGGCCGTCCCGCCACTCCGCCTCCCGCAGCCAGGAAAGAAAACCACCAAGGCTGGCCGTCTCATCCACTGCAAGGTAGCCGGAAAGAGCGTCGAAGAATGCCTCACGGTTGGCGCTGCCGAGCGACCGCGTCTCGTTGGCTGCGACCTCGATGTCGAGCTGCAGGTCCTGTTCGACGAACGTCACGAAGTCGACCAGGTCGAGCCCGGCCCTTCTACGCAGGCGCGCGAAGGTCTCGCCCGCCTCGCGAAGGCGCAGCAGCCCGATCTCGCTGAAAGCCGCAAGCTGCGTGTGCCCCTCCCGCGCTGTGGCCACGAAATCGAGCGCGTCCACGATGGAGCCGCCCTCGGCCTCTGCGACGGATTCACGCAACCGCTGCTTGAGCTCGTCGTCGTATGCCTTCTGCGCGTAGTCCCTGTCGCGCAACCACGAGGCAAGCCTGCTGAGGGCGTGCAGGTCCCTGGCCCCGAGACGCCAGCGCGAACCGGCCAGCAGGCGCACCAGCTCGGAACCAGCCGTCGGATCGTTGATCACCGACAGCGCCGACACCAGGTCCGCAATGTCGGGCTCCGCCATGAGGCCACCGATGCCGAGCACGTGAAATGGAACGCCATGCCGCCTGAGCGCCTCGATGAAGGCGCCCTGCGTCTTGCGTGCCCGAAAAAGAATGGCGGCCGAAGGTTCACCCGGCGCTCGCAGTTCACGCTTCAGCCATACCGCGACGGCCTCGGCTTCTGCCGGCAGCGTCTCCTCGACCAGCACCTCGACCGGGCGTGCTGTTGCCGATGGCCCAGGATCGAGTCGCCCAACCGTGACCCGGTTGCTGAGAGGGGCGACCAGTGCGTTGGCGACGGCCAGCACGTCGTGGCCGTTGCGCCAACTGGTGCTCAGCGCGTAGCGGGCGGCCCCTGTCGCGCCGAACTGACGCGCGAAGCCGTCGAGGTTCGCCGCGCTTGCGCCGCGCCATCCGTAGATCGACTGGTTGGGGTCGCCAACCGCCATCACCGGATGCCCGGCAAACAGTTCGGCCAGCAGCCAGGTCTGCACCACGCTCGTGTCCTGGTATTCATCGAGAAGCACCACCCGGTGCTGGGTGCGCAATTCGTCGGCGATCGCGCCTGCTCCGCGCACGATCTGCAGCGCCAGCGCAACCTGGTCCGAGTACTCGACGAAGCCGCGCCGCTGCTTGGCCTCCTGATAGCGGCCGGCGAGCTCGACGAGCACCGGAAGTGCGTAGCCGCTGCGCACGAAGCGCATGTCTGCGTCGTAGAGCGCCTTGCCCCCGAGCGGAAGGTCTTCGAGCGCCGCAAGCTCCAGCCCGAACGCGCTGACCGCTGCAGGGTCGACGACGTTCTCGCTCATGCCCCTGGCGATCGCCAACACAGCTCTCGTGATCGAGTCGATGTTCTTGTCGAGTGTCGGCAACCTCTCGTCGGTCGATGAGATGACGATCGAGCGCGCAAGCTGCCAGGCCGAGGCCTCGCCGAGCACTGCACCGTCACTCTCCCGGCCGATGAGCATCGCATTGTCGCGGTAGATGCGGTTCGAGAAGGAGTTGTACGTCGCCACGATCGGTGGGTCGAACTCGTCGTATTTCTCCGTAATCAGCCCCGCGGTGTGCAGCTCGGCGATGCGCTCGCGGATGCGAAGCCCGAGCTCACCCGCCGCCTTGCGGGTGAACGTGAGCCCAAGAATCTCGCCTGGCTGCACCATGCGATTTGCGAGCAGCCAGAGAACGCGGCTGGCCATCGTCTCTGTCTTGCCGCTGCCAGCGCCGGCCACAACGAGCGCGGGCGTGAGCGGTGACTCGATCACCTCACGCTGCTGGGCGGTGGGACGCGGGCGACCAAGGGCGTCCGCGATTTCATCGGCGCCGATGATGCGCGTGCTGGTCTCACTAATCACTGGAGACCGCCCTGACCCTGCGCAGGCGTTTGGCCGGCAGGTCGAATCCGCCCCATTCGTCGAGATCCACCTCGCCGGCAAACGATGCGGCAGCCATTCCGATCGCGGCCTGCCTGATGCGATCGCGAAAACCTTCGAGCTGCTCGTGATCGAGCGAAGCCTGGCTGCCCTCGCGATAGAGCTTGCCGTCGACTCCTTTTTTCACGTAGAGCAGCTTTGCGCCGCCACCGCTGTGCTCCCCCAGTTCGTCGAGGAACGCATCTAGCACGCCGTGCACATACGCAAGCTGGTATGCGCCGAGCTGCGGGTGTTCATCGATCAACGCCTGTTTGGTGATCGCGGTGCCGGTCTTCAGGTCCACGATGACAACCGAACCGTCTGCAGCCCGCTCGACCCTGTCGATCGATCCATTGACTGTCGCACTGATGGTCGGCTCCCTTCCAGGCACGTCGAGTTCGATCGAGAAGCGGCTCTCCCTGCCTGCGAGCGTCTTGCCGTCCCGCTCGAAGTCAGCCAGGTATTCGGCCACGCCCGCTGCCAGCACTCGCGCTGCCCGTTTCTGCTGCTCGGCAAACCACGGCGACTCGAACGACAGCTCGTTCCAGCGCTGCTCGATGCCACGCCAGATTGTGTCGACGCTCGGATCCTCAGCCGTTTCCATCGCCCAGTGCACGATCGTGCCGAGACCCATCGCAGTGCTCGCCTGTGTGCCAGAGACGCTTTCGACGAACCAGTCGAGCGGGGACTCCTCAAAGGCCTCGAGACGCGAGGGCGACACGGGAACCCTGTCCCCCTCCAGGTAAAGCGGTTCATCGGTCGAGACCGCGAGCAGCCCGTGCCATTCGTCGGGCGATGCTCCTGGCACCTTCTCCATTGCGAGCTTTGCGAGCGCGGATGCCGCAGCCGCCCGTTCCACGCCGGAACGCCCGGGCATCGACAGCTCCCGCCGCAGCCGCCCGGTCAATCCGCGAAGCGTCAGCGGCCGCAGCCGTGCGGAATCGATGACTGGCGAGCCCGGTGGGGCGAAGGCGAACAGCACACTGGCGGTTTCGTCTTCGCTCGCCACGGCCGCCAGGATCACCTGGCTGCTGGCCCGTGACACGGCGAGCGCAAACATTCGCAGCTCGTCGTCTCGCACCTGCCGGCGCTCGTCGATGACGGCGGAATCGAGCCCGGTCACCGCCCGCACGAGCTGCTGCGGGTACAGGAGGGAGCCGCGCAGGCGCAGGTTCGGCCATGCGCCTTCCTGAAGGGCAGCGACTACAACCGTGTCGAACTGGAGACCCACGACGCCGGAAGGCGTGCTGACCAGCACGGTGTCAGCCGAGGACTGGGGCGAAAGCGTGTCTTCGGGCACCTCTGCGTCCAGCAGTTCGTCGAGGAACACACCGGCCGGTGTGCCGGGCTTGCGCTCAACGAATCGTTTGGCGGCCGTGAAGAGCGCGACTATGCCGTCGAGGTTACGGTTGGCCTCGTCGGCGCCGATGCCGGCGCTCGTGGCTTCGGCGAACCAGCCTTTCGCCAGCCTGCTGCGCTCCCAGCCCATCCAGAGAAGTTCTTCGATGGTGCCGCCGTCCGTTGCTGCGACCCTGATAGTGGCGAGGGTGTCGGCCAGCCGCTCGGCGCTGCGACCACTGCGGTGGTCGATCGTGATCAGGCGTCCCGGAGCCGACAAAGCCTCGACAAGCAGTTCGTCGCTGCTGCGGCGGCCGTCGCCCGCAACTTCTTCTGCACGGAGGGCGAGGCGCAGGCGGCGCACCGCAAGGTGGTCGAGACCACCGAGCGGGCCGAGCAGCAACTCGTTGGCGATGGCGGGTGTCAGCGCTGTCCTGCCGATGCCGACGTCCACGAGCGTGAGCAGGCTCCTGGCCGCGTGATCGTCGCGCAGGGCTGTGCCGCCGACGGCCGTGCGAGTGGGCACCTCGGCGAGGGCCAGTGCTTTCGCCACGAGCGGCACCTGGGCGCCGCTTCGCACAACCACCGCCATCTGCGCCCACGGCACCCCGTCGAGCAGGTGGCGCTCGCGCAGCTGCCTGGCGATAGCCGCCCACTCGCGTGCCGGCGACTCGGCCAGGATGCGCAAAACCGGTTCCCGCACCGGCTCTCCAGGGTTCTCGTCGTGGCTCACTCCCGTGGCGACCGCGGCGCGCTGCCCGACAGCTCCCGCCGTGCCGATGCGCTCGGTCACGCGGCTCGTCAGCGCACGCAGCGCTGCAGGCTGTCGGTGCGCCGTCGACAGCGCCATGGTGCGGATGCTGCCAAGCCCGAGCACCGCGCCGAGCCGACCGAGCGCATCCGCCTCCCCACCGCGGAACGAGTTCGTCGCGACATCCGGATCCCCGAACGCCACGATCGCGACCCCCCACTGTGCGAGGGCCGCGAGCAGCGACATGGTCGACCTCGGCGCCTCCTGCAGGTCATCTACGACGACGAGGCGCAGGGCCGGCACCGCGTCTCCCCGGTTGATCGCTGCTATTGCGAACTGCAGCAGCTCTGACGAGTCGAGCTGGCTCGCGCGTTCGGGGTTCGCGGCAGCAGCCCGGAGGTACACGTCGATGAAGTCGGCCGCCGCCGACCACTCCGGTCGCTGCTGAATGGTCGCCAGCTCGCGCAAGCGGGCGGGATTCACGCCATGGTCAGTGGCCCGCGCCATCAGCTCGCGCAGCTCACTGCGAAAGCCACGCAGGCGCCGAACCTCGGGTGGGAGCGCTGGCGGCCAGGTGGACGTGCCGTCTTCGATCTGCCCCTCAAGCAGGAACGCGATGTCGCTGTCCTGCTCGCCGCCGGTGATCAGGCGCGGCGGCTCGACGCCGGCAGCTCGAGCGGCTTCACCGACGATCGAGAAGGCAAGTGAGTTCGTGGTGCGGGCCAGCGGACCGTTTGTCGGCCGGCCGATTCGCACTGCGAGACGATCACGCAGGCGCGTTGCCGTCGTGCGGCTGGAGGTGAGGGCGAGCACCTCCTCCGGGGCGAACCCGCGCTGCTCTACGCGATGGGCGACGAGCTCCACCATGGTTGTGGTCTTGCCGGTGCCTGGCGCGCCGAGAATGACGGCGGAAGCGGAATCCCCCAGCTGCAGCACGGCGAATTGCGACGGGTCGAGTGCCACGGGACTTGTGGCAACTGCGCCACTGCCGCGCCGAAAACCCGTGATTGCCATGCCACCAACGCTAGCGGTGACCGCTGTCAGCGAACGCGGCGGAGGCTGGCTCGGCGAGTGTCGTAATCTTGGCCTGTGGACATTCGTATCGGCATCACCAACAGCCCCCGTGAGATCAACTTCGAGTCGAGCCAGTCGGCGAGCGACGTGGAGAAGGTCATCTCCTCCGCCCTCGACTCTGCCGCCAAATACATCAGGCTGGTCGACAACAAGGGAACGATCTACATCGTGCCGGTCGATGCCTTCGGCTACATCGAGGTCGGCTCAGAGGAGTCGCGCCGCGTGGGCTTCGTGGCCTGACATGGAACTGCTGTTCGCGGTTCTCGGCGGCGCAGTGCTCGGCCTCGGCGCGCGCTATGTGTTGCCAGGCCGCGACAGCTATGGCGTCGGACTGCTTCCCGCTGTTGGCGCGGTCGCCGCGTCCATCATCTGGGCGGCGCTCACCTGGGCGGGGTGGAAGTTCGACGGCGGCTGGATCTGGGTAGTCACGCTTGTCGTGGCGGCCATCGCTGCGATCGCGGTCGGGCTCCAGCTTCCCCGTGCGCGCCGCAAGCTGGATGACGAGCTGCTCGTCAAGCTCAACCGGGCGTAAAACACAGAAGCCAGGCGGTCAGGCGGTCAGGCCCAGCGCATCCAATCGCCTGGTGTGGGCAGCGATGAGTTCGGTGAATACCGGTTCAAGCCTCGCCTCGTCCGGATGCCCGTTCTGCGGCATCGCGAGGGCTGACCGTGCGACGAGCAATGTGTCGCCTACGAGCCGCCTGCCCCACATTGCGAGGCGGGACGCGAGTCGTGGATCCTGCTCGATCGCCGCACGCAGTTGCTCGAGAAGCAGGTCGTGCCCGTCGTCTGAGGCGAACACCACCGCGAGTCGACCAGCGACACCGTCAGCCAGGCCGGCGGCCAGGCGGCGATAAAAATCGTTGAGCAGCCCGGAGGTCACGAAGCTCGCGACGAGTGTCTCGTACCAGTCACGACCGGTGACCCTCGTGCGATACCTGTCGATGCGGTCTGAATAAAGTGCCATCGCGTCGGCCGGCACCGTGCCTTTGCGGGTGATCTCAGCGGCAAGCGCCTGGTGGCGCTCGAGCGACAGCGCGGCAACCCGGCTGGTCGCTTCCTTCGCTGCCGTTGATGGCGCTGTGGCAACCACCTGCGCGAGCATTTCGAAGATGACCAGTTGCAGGTACGCGGCCTGCCCGAGGTAGGCGAGCAGGCCAGGGGTGAGTTCTGCGAGGTCGACCCGGTTCACGTTCGCTGCGTCTTCGCCACGGGATTTGAGGCGTGGGACGACGATGCGATTGGGGCGACGCCAGAACCAGTTCACCATCCTCCAAGCCTATCGGCGACCCACCCGACAGGCCGCGAGGGGCCGCCCGGCCCGGATTGCCGGGCAGGCACGGCTAAACTGGTGGCAATTGCCTCCCATTTCTGGTGGAGGCTCAGCACGCCCCAGGTCAAAGCGGGCGTAGCCGCTTCAAGACAGGGCATCATCATCACAACTTTCTCCGATTTGAATATCGACCAGGACATGGTCGACGCACTCGCTACAAAGGGCATCCTCGAACCCTTCCCCATCCAGGTGCAGACCATCCCAATGGGACTGAACGGCCAGGACATCATCGGCCAGGCGAAGACCGGAACGGGCAAGACCCTCGGCTTCGGTCTGCCACTGCTGCAGGAGCTCGGCCTCAACCCTGAGCCCGGCGTCAAGGCACTCGTCGTCGTGCCTACCCGCGAGCTGTGCGTGCAGGTTGCAGAAGACCTCACGCTCGCGGCCTCCAACAGGTCGACCCAGGTCGCAGCGATATACGGCGGCAAGGCATACGAAGGCCAGGTCGAGCAGCTGAAAGCCGGCGCCCAGGTGGTAGTCGGAACCCCCGGCCGCCTCCTCGACCTCGCAAGCCAGCGCATGCTGTCGCTGAAAGACGTCAAGGTCATGGTTCTCGACGAGGCAGACAAGATGCTCGACCTCGGCTTCCTCAGCGACATCGAGAAGCTTTTCGCGCAGACCTCCCCCACGCGCCACACCATGCTGTTCTCGGCAACGATGCCCGGCCCGATCGTGGCCCTCGCGCGTCGCTTCATGAACAAGCCCATTCACATTCGCGCAACGGATCCAGACGAGGGCCGCACGCAGGCCAACATCAAGCACGTGGTCTACCGCGCGCACTCGCTCGACAAAGACGAGGTCATCGCGCGCATCCTGCAGGCCGAGGGTCGCGGCAAGACCGTCATCTTCACCCGCACGAAGCGCGCTGCGGCCAAGCTGGTCGAAGAGCTCAACGACAGGGGTTTCAACGCGGCTGCCGTTCACGGCGACCTCAACCAGGAGCAGCGCGAGCGGGCCATGGCCGCGTTCAAGGCCGGCAAGAAAGACATCCTGATCGCTACGGATGTCGCGGCCAGGGGCATCGACGTCAATGACGTGACCCACGTGATCAACCACACGATCCCCGACGACGACGACACCTACCTGCACCGCGCCGGCCGTACGGGTCGCGCAGGCAAGACCGGCATCGCGGTCACCTTCGTCGACTGGGATGACATGCACAAGTGGGTGCAGATCAATAAGGCACTCGACATGGGGCAGCCCGAGCCGGTCGAGACCTACTCCTCCTCGCCGCACCTGTATACAGATCTCGATATCCCCGAGGGCACGAAGGGGCGACTAGCTTCTGCCGGCCCTGTGCGTCCGCGCGAACCGCGCACTGCCGACGCCGGCCGCGATGGTGGTCGTGACGGCGGCCGTGGCCGAAGTGGTGGAGACCGCGGCGGTCGCTCCGGTGGCAGCTCAGGCGGATCAGGCTCAGGCAACTCAAGCTCAGGCAACTCAAGCTCAGGCAACTCAGGCTCAGGCAACTCGGGCTCGCGCCCGCCGCGCGAGCGCACCCAGTCAACAGATGTCGTGCGCGAAAGCTCGGAGGGTGGCGGAACCCACGACGGCACCTCGCCGACCCGCCGTCGCCGCACCCGTTCGCGTCGCGGTGGAGCTGGCACGCCCGGCAACACGCCTCCGGCTTCCTGAGCACCGTTCCGGCAGGGTGAACCTGGCTGGCTGGCCGCGCTGTCACGCTTCTTCAGCCGCGCCTGCGGCATCCGCTCGGCAGGACGCTTTGATTAGCCGTAGTACGGCGTCGTACCAGTCGCCCTGGCGATGATCTGTTCGAGCACCGCGGGTTCTGTCGTGTTCTCAGCCAGCCTGTTCGGCTTGCCGAGGCCGTGGTAATCGCTCGAGCCGGTGACGAGAAGGTCGTACTTGCGAGCGAGCTCGTACAGGCGTTCCTTGCCGTCAGGCGTGTTGTCGCGATGACCGATCTCGAGACCCGAGAGCCCGGCATCCACGAGGTTCGACACGGTGCGCTCGTCGAGAACGCGGTACCTGCCATGGGTAGCAGGATGCGCGAGCACTGCCACCCCGCCGGCGCGAACCACTGTCTCCACGCCCTCGAGTGTTGACGGCGCGTAGTACTTCTCGTAATACGGACCGAGCCAGTTCAGGATGCTGCCGAATGCTTCTTCCCGGCTGGCCACGTGCCCCCGCGCGATGAGAGCGTCTGCAATGTGCGGGCGACCAACCGTGCCCCCATCGGTCGACTGGGCGAGCACGTCATCCCAGGTGAGGGCGTAATCGACCGAGATGTTGTTGACGATGCGCTCGGCCCTGTGGAGGCGCCCGTCGCGGATGCGGGCGGATTCGGCGATGATGCCGCCATCAAGCGGGTCGAAGAGGTAGGCAAGCATATGCACGCTGGCCGGACCGTAGTTCGTGCTCAGTTCCATGCCAGGGATGACCGTGAGGCCGGTGCCCGCGGCAGCTTCGAAGGCCTCATGCCAGCCAGACGTCGAGTCGTGGTCGGTGATGGCGACAGTGCCGAGGCCGGCTGCAACCGCCGCATGGATGAGTTCAGTCGGGGACTCTGTGCCGTCGGAGACGCTGCTGTGAGTGTGCAGGTCGATGGGTCCGGGCATCCTGCAACTCTATTGCCCGCATCCCATTGCCCGGATCGTGGTGCAACTTCGGCGGTGTGGTTGGAGAATTGGTTCATGGCTGACGACTACACGACCGAACCGCGGGCAACAGGCAATCGATCAACGGTTCCGGTCTCCACGACCTTCCAGGATTACATCTCCTCGCAGTGGGCCGAGCGCACAGAGGGCAAGCCCAGGCCCGGGGAGCAGGGGCCGTTTGCCGCAGCACGCCGTAAGCGCATTTCAGCAATGCATCCCGGCAAGCGCCTGATCGTGCCGGCCGGGGGTGCGAAGACCCGCTCGAACGACACCGATTATGCCTACCGGGCAAATTCGGCCTTTGCTCATCTGACGGGCTGGGGCAGCGACTCCGTGCCAGACAGCGTGCTGGTAATGGAGCCGACCGCCGACGGGCACGACTCCACCCTCTATTTTCGTAAGGCCGCTGGCCGAGATTCGACCGAGTTCTACGCGAACCCTGAGATCGGTGAGTTCTGGACCGGTCGCCGCCCCTCACTCGCCCACGTCGCATACGACCTTGGGCTGCAGACCGCAGACCTCGAGGGGTTCAGCGCCGTGCTCGACAGCACGGATGCCGACACCCTCATCGTTCGCGAGGCCGACCGCGACCTGACCGACCAGGTCGACGGCCGCCGGTTGCTCGCGGCTGACACGGAGGCACTCGAGACCGACGCCGACGCTGAGCTCGCCCGCGACCTCTCGGAACTCCGACTGGTGAAAGACGACTACGAGGTGCACCAGATGCGCCTGGCGGTAGCCGCGACGAAGCAGGGATTCGACGACGTCATCGCCGATCGCCCGGCAATCCTCGCCCACAGCCGCGGAGAGAGGCTGGTCGAGGGCACCTTCAATCGCCGCGCGCGTGCGGAGGGCAACGCCGTCGGGTACGACACGATCGCGGCAAGCGGTGACCACGCGTGCGTGCTGCACTGGACGCGCAACGATGGCCAGGTGGTGCCAGGCGACCTCATCCTGATCGACGCCGGAATCGAGCTCGACAGCCTGTACACCGCCGACATCACCCGAACGCTGCCGGTGAGCGGCACCTTCAGCGAGGTGCAGCGACGCGTGTACGAGGCAGTTCGCGAGGCGGCGGATGCTGCTTTCGCCATCGTGCGGCCAGGCATCAGGTTTCACGAAATCCACGAGGCCGCAATGGCTGTCATCGCGCAGAAGACCGCGGAGTGGGGGCTTTTGCCGGTGACCGCAGAAGAGTCGCTGCAGCCAGAACAGCAGTACCACCGCCGCTACATGGTGCACGGCACGAGCCACCACGTCGGCATCGACGTGCACGATTGCGCACAGGCCAGGCGTGATCTCTACCTCGACGGCGTGCTCGAACCCGGCATGGTCTTCACCATCGAGCCTGGGCTCTACTTCCAGCCGGACGACCTCACGGTTCCCGAAGAGCTCCGCGGCATCGGCGTGCGAATCGAGGACAACATCCTGGTGACCGCGTCCGGCGCCGAGAACCTGTCCATCGGCATCCCTCGCACGGCTGACGATGTCGAAGCCTGGCTGAAGGCCTGAGGTAATAATCGCCTGGAAGGCGATCCTTTTCAGCAGGAAGGCGGGTCGCCGCCAGGGGCAGGGTTACGGCTATGTCGAAGGTCTAAGTTATAAGGGTGAGCGCCGCGAGAGTCTTCGTCTCCCGACTGGCCGGGTGCGCCGTTTTCGACCCCGCAGGCGACAAGGTCGGCCGCGTTCGCGACGTGCTGGTGGTCTACCGCCAGAAAGAGGGCCCGCGGGTTGTCGGCCTCGTCGTAGAGGTGCCGGGCCGTCGCCGTGTCTTTCTTTCCATCGGTCGGGTCACGAGCATCGGTTCTGGACAGATCATCACGACAGGCCTCATCAACCTGCGCAGGTTCGAACAGCGCGGCGGCGAGGTGCGCGTCATTGCAGAGGTGCTCGGCCGCGAAGTGACGCTCGCCGATCGTTCGGGCACGGCAACGATCGAAGATGTCGGCATAGAAGAGAACTCGCAGGGCGAGTGGGCGGTGAGCGAGCTCTTCCTTCGCCGGCCCCGCACGAGCGCTTCCCCTTTCGCCAAGGGCCAGACGGTCTTCGCGAAGTGGACGGATGTCAGCGAGCGCGCTACAGGCGAGGCCCAGTCGGCCACCCAGCTGCTCGCAACCTACGAAGACCTGCTTCCGGCCGACCTTGCAAACGCGCTGCTCGACCTGCCTGAACAGCGCATGCTCGAGGTGGCAGAAGAGCTCAGCGATGAGCGGCTTGCTGACGTGCTCGAAGAGATGCCGGAGAGCGAGCAGGTCGACATCCTGAACCAGCTCGATGACAACCGGGCAGCAGACGTGCTCGACCAGATGCAGCCGGATGACGCGGCAGACCTCATCGCCCAGCTCACCGAAGAGCGTGGCGAGGCATTGCTCGATCTCATGCAGCCCGAAGAGGCGGAAGACGTGCGCATGCTGCTGCTCTACGCGCCAGACACCGCGGGCGGCCTGATGACGACAGAGCCGATCATTGTGTCGGCCGACGCAACCGTCGCAGAGGGTCTCGCGCTCATCCGTCGCCACGAGCTCGCGCCAGCGCTCGGGGCCGCGGTCTGCGTGACCCTGCCGCCGTACGAGCCGCCGACGGGCAGGTTCCTCGGCATGGTGCACTTCCAGCGCATGCTTCGCTACCCGCCGAACGAGCGCCTCGGCACACTGCTTGACCAGAAACTCGAGCCGGTAAAGGCCAGCGCCAGCGCGGCTGAGGTCGCCCGCCAGCTCGCCAGCTATAACCTCGTATCCGTGCCGGTTGTCGACGACAACCACCGCCTGGTCGGGGTGGTGACCATTGACGATGTTCTCGACTACCTGCTGCCAGACGACTGGCGAAGTCACGACGAAGACGACCCGGTCTCTCCCGCTGATTCGACCGGAACCAGTTCCATCCCTGTACATACCGCGAACCGCACAGCAGCAAACCGTTCCAACGCAGGAAGGAGGACGATCAATGGCACGCGCTGACAACAACCTCGACACTCCCAAAGGCCAGCGTCGCTCATTCGTTCCCCGCATCGGCGGTCGCGACAGGGTAGGCCGCTTCTCCGAGGGTTTCGCGCGCGCGATGGGCACGTCATACTTCCTCGTCGGCATGACGATCATCGTGATCGTCTGGCTGGTCTACAACAGCTTCGCGCCCACTGCCTCCCAGTTCGACCCGAGGCTCACCAACTTCACCCTGCTGACCCTCATCCTGTCGCTGCAGGCTTCCTATGCCGCTCCCCTCATCCTGCTCGCGCAGAACCGGCAGGACGACCGTGACCGCGTGCAGTTCGAGCAGGACAGGCAGCGCGCAGAACGCAACCTCAACGACACCGAGTACCTGGCCCGCGAGGTGGTGGCGCTGAGGCTCGCAATGAAAGACATGGCGACCAAGGACTTCATCCGCGCTGAGTTGCGTTCGCTGCTTGAAGAGCTCGACAAGAAGGAGCTGGACAGGGCCGAGCAGGAGACCGCCGGGCAGCAACAGGCATCGGACGGCGATGAGTCGGCCGAGCACTGAAGCCGTCCGCCTCGCGCTCAGCACGGTCATCGATCCGGAGATCCGCCGGCCGATAACCGAGCTCGACATGATCGGCTCGGTCGAGACGTCTGACTCGGGGGTCGCGACAGTCGGCGTGAAACTCACGATCGTGGGGTGTCCTGCAGCGCAGACCATCGAGCGCGATGTGCGAGCTGCTGCGGCATCCATCACTGGGGTCACGGCCGTGGTGGTGGAGGTCAGCGTGATGACCCCTGGGGAGCGGCGTGCCCTGACGGAGAAACTGCTCGCTGGCCGAACCCGGGAGCCCCAGTTCGGGCCGGGCTCGCTTACCCAGATCTACGCGGTCACGAGCGGCAAGGGCGGAGTCGGCAAATCGACGGTAACTGCCAACCTGGCCGTGGCGCTCGCAGCTCGGGGGCTGCGGGTTGGGCTGGTCGACGCCGACGTATTCGGTTTCTCGATACCCGGCCTGCTGGGCATCAGCGGCATGAAGCCGACGCGGGTGAACGAGATGATCCTGCCGCCGGTCGCGCACGATGTGAAGGTCATCTCCATCGGCATGTTCGTCGATGGCAGCACTGCTGTCTCGTGGCGTGGCCCGATGCTGCACCGCACGATCCAGCAGTTTTTGACCGACGTCTACTTCGGTGACCTGGACATCCTGCTGCTCGACCTGCCGCCGGGCACCGGCGACGTTGCGATCTCGGTCGGCCAGCTGTTGCCGCAGGCCGAGGTGATCGTGGTGACCACTCCGCAGCCCGCCGCCGCGGAGGTTGCGGAGCGCAGCGGCCTGGTGGCGCGACAGACCGGCCAGAAGGTGGTCGGGGTCATTGAGAACATGGCCGGTTTCGCGCAGGCCGATGGCTCAGTGCTCGAGCTGTTCGGCACTGGCGGGGGCGCGGATGTCGCGGCTCGCCTCTCCGCTGACCAGGAGTCAGAGGTGCCGCTGCTGGCATCCATTCCACTGAGCCTTGCGCTGCGGGCGGGCGGAGACA
>JAODLU010000326.1 GCA_025464125.1 Microbacteriaceae bacterium
CCACAGGGTGATCGTCTACAAGACTGCGAAATATAGCGTTGAAGCTCCGCTCGCCATCGGCGCCTCCCTCGGAAGCGGCAGCCGCGAGCAGGTCACGGCTCTCCGCGGCTTCGGGCTGCCCCTGGGAATTGCGTACCAGCTGCGGGATGACATGCTCGGCGTCTTCGGTGACCCCGAGACGACAGGCAAGCCGGCCGGAGACGACCTGCGCGAGGGCAAACGCACAGTGCTCATTGCGCTGGCGAGGGCCCGGTTACCGCGCAATGCCAGCAGCCTGCTCGACGAACTTCTCGGAGACAGCGAATTGGATGCCCAGCAAGTGTCGATGCTCCAGGCTTCTATCCGGCAGAGCGGCGCGGTCGAAGAAGTTGAGCGCATCATCGATCGCAACGTGCAACTCGCCATCGACGCGATAACTGATGCGCCGATCACTGCAGCATCTCGCGACCAGCTTGTGCAACTGGCAGATACCGTGACCCGCCGTTCAGCCTGAAACAGGCGCAACGCCCTGTGAGGCTGGGTGCTAGAAGCCGAGCGCCTGCGCGACGCGCCTGACCTCGGCTTTGCGACCAGCGCGCAGCGCCTCGATCGGTGACGTGCCGAGGCTGTCTTCTTCGCCGAGCAGCCAGTTCATCGCCTCGTCGTCTGCGAAGCCAGCATCGTTCAGCACGATGAGAGTGCCGCGGAGTTCAGCCAATGGCTCGCCGTCGCGCACAAAGAGTTCCGGAACCTGCCACACACTGTCGACCCGTGAGGCGAGAAGGGTGCGGTCCTCAATGAGTCTCCTGACCCTGCTGACGCTGATGCCGAGCACATCTACCAGGTCGGGAACGGTCAACCAGCGCATATCTGAAGCGGTACTCACCCTCCAAGCCTGCCAGATTCAGAAGCGTATGCAGTACCCCTGCAAATGTTTCGCACATATTAACTGCAACCACACCCGTCACGGTAGTTGACACTGACTAGCATCTATGTCAGCGTGGATGGATTCGGCTATCGATCGACTGGGGTGGTAGATCGACTGGCCGGTGAATTCATCTGGATACACCTGCCATGGGCCGGCAGCGGAGCGGGGAGACAATGACCGACACGATTGAAGATGGGCGGCACGCCGCGCCAGGGCACCTGGGGCGCCTCGGCCGCAACCTCTTCCACACACTTCCGCTCGTTCTCGTTGGATCCATGTCCGTCGGTCTCGGCCTCACCGGACCGATCGAACCGGTTCAGGCCAAGCCCCGCACCGACACGAAACCGAAGGCAGCGCCGTCGGAACTCGGAAAATCCGTGCGGGAAGCATTCGCGGCAGCAACCCGGGCGGCGGCTAACGCCGGTTCCACTCGCGCTCCTGTCGCGACGATCGACACCGCTTCAGCACCGACGAGCTACGTTGTGGCGGGCGGCGACACGGTGAGCAGCATCGCCGGACGATTCGGCCTTGCCACGGCATCCGTACTGGCACTGAACGGACTCGGCTGGAAGTCGGTCATCCATGCCGGGCAACAGCTGAAGCTGACGAATGGCGCAACCCCTATTGCGGCTGCACCCGCTCCGGCAGCAGACGCGAGCAAATACACGATTGTCAGCGGGGACACGCTCGGCAGGATCGCATCCAGATTCGGCGTGACGCTGCAGACCCTTCTGAGCGTCAACGGACTCGGCCAGTCCAGCATCATCTACCCGGGGCAGTCAGTCACGGTTCCCGGCGCGGCTATGCAGTCGACATCGGCTGTTACGCCCAGCGCTTCTTCTGCTCCGACCGCGACCTCCCGCTACACGATCCAGTCGGGCGACACCGTAGGCAAAATTGCATCGAAATTCGGTGTGTCACCGCAAGCCCTCCTCGACGCGAATGGGCTTGGCTGGTCGAGCATCATCTACAGCGGTCGCAGCATCGTGATACCGGGCGGCGGCACTGAAACGACCTCTCTCGCCAGCACTGTCATTCCCAGCGTGCCGGGCCTTACCGAGGAGATGGCGACCAATGCACGCACCATCGTGCGGGTTGGCCGTTCGCTCGGTGTGCCGAACTACGGCCTGGTCATCGCCCTCGCTACAGCAATGCAGGAAAGCGGCCTCCGCAACCTCGATTACGGCGACCGCGACTCTCTCGGCCTGTTCCAGCAGCGCCCGAGTGCAGGATGGGGAACAGCAGCCCAGGTGCGCAACACCGAGAGATCTGCGCGCCTGTTCTTCGGCGGCGCGAGCAACCCAAACAAAGGCAACACAAAAGGCCTGCTCGACATTGCCGGCTGGCAGTCGAAGTCAGTGACGGCTGCAGCACAGGCCGTGCAGCGTTCAGCTTTCCCTAACGCCTACGCAAAGTGGGAGACCCCCGCACGTTCGTGGCTTGCAGCGTTGTAAGCACAGCAGGAGACCGGGCATCCTAAACGGGTCTTCCCGGTGTTTTAGCAGGGCCTGTGGCGTGGCCAACTTTAGACTCGACCGGTGAGCACCAACAGCACTGACCCCCTGATCGGGCGCCTGATCGACGGCAGGTACCAGGTGCGCTCACGCATCGCCCGTGGCGGCATGGCGACGGTCTATCTCGCCACCGACCTGCGCCTCGAACGCAGGGTGGCCATCAAGGTCATGCACGGTCACCTGGCTGATGACTCCCAGTACAAGGCCCGCTTCATCCAGGAGGCCAGGTCCGCCGCACGTCTTGCCCACCCCAACGTGGTCAACGTCTACGACCAGGGCCAGGATGGCGAGACCGCATATCTCGTCATGGAATATCTCCCAGGCATCACGCTTCGGGACCTGCTGCAGGAACACAAGATCCTGACCACGGTGCAGGCGCTGGACATCATGGAGGCGATCCTGGCCGGGCTGGCTGCAGCTCACAAGAACGGCATAGT
>JAODLU010000386.1 GCA_025464125.1 Microbacteriaceae bacterium
CTAGCGGACTATGGCAATGCGCCCATGCCGTACCGGCGATGCTCGGGTCACTCCTGGGGGGGAAGCCGCGCTGGCCGCAGCTCTTCCCTGAAGGCCCGTCGCCAGCTGAGTTCGCGCGCCGCTTTAACCGAGCAGACCACGAAGGTAAGCCAGCCGAATTCGACGAGCAGCGAGCTCTCCGCGAGTCCCGTGGTGATGAGGGCTACCAGCACGAGCGCCGGCCAGGCGTAGACGAAACTGCGCTGCTTCGACGCCAGCAGCCACGAGCGCACGAAAGTGAGCCCGACCAGGCCGATCAGGATGACGAGCCCGACGAAGCCGAGCTGGAACCACACGTCGATGTACGCACTGAGCGCAGAGGCAGGCGCGGTGGCGCCATCGCCAACGAATGCGTTGAACGGGGGAATGTCAGGTCGCCATGCTCCAGTCCAGCCCCAGCCCTCGAGAGCGTGGAATGGGATGAGGCCACGCACCTCGTTCCAGAGCCGCAGCCGGAGGTTCACCTCGGCGTTGGCGCTGAAGACCGCGATGATCGGGGTGCGCGCCGCCCATGCGATACCCGCCACCGCGATCGTGGCGATGAGCAAACCGAACTGCCAGAAACGTTTGCTCTCGAGACTGGCTCGCCGCAGCCCGTACAGGGCGACTGCAGCGAGGCCGACGACCAGCAGTGAGCCGAGTGCCACAGGCGACCTCGAGAGCAGCAGCAGGAGCAGGGCGATCGCCAGAGAACCGATGCCGAGACCGCGGGAAACGGACTTCGTGCGGAACTCGGTGCCGAAAGTGACGAGTGCGATGAGTGCGACTATCCCCAGCTGGTTCCTGGTGCCGAAGATGCCCTGCAGCGGACCCAGGATGTCGAGGTGGCCCTGTATGCCGAAAAGGTGAATCGGCGAGTCGATGAGCACGCCGGCCAGGATCTCGAGCGCAAGGGACAGCACGAGCACGAGTCGGAGAACGTCGCCGAACGCTCTCGCGATCTGGATGGTGTCTCGCACGAGAGCGATGTAGATGCCGAGAGTGGTGACAGCGCCGAGGTAGACCACACTGCCGAAAGTTGCCCACTGGTACTGGCTCCAGAAGATCGAGATGGCTGCCCAGCCGACGAAGACCAGCAGCGAAATCGGCAGCAGTCCGTTCCACTGCAGCGCGTGGCGTCGTGCCAGGAGCGAGATCGCCGCCAACACCACAAGGGTGGTCAGAATGCCGAGCAGCCCTGGCCAGCCGATCAGCCGCTGCAGGAAGAATGACGCGATCTCCGTGCCGATGATTGCCTGCGTCAGCGCAGAAGCGAAGCGTGGTGACGCGAAAAACTGTTCTGCAGCATCAAGCGGATGCCCGTTCCGCCGCTCGTTCACGCCGAACCCGGCGTTGCGGCAACGGGTATGGCAGCCGGCACCTGTCCGCTCTGGGTCAGCCGGGTCTTGACGGCCCAGATCACGAGCAGGATCCAGCCGCCCTCGATGAGCATCCGGCTCTCGGCGATGCTCTGGACGAGCTGCGCGCTGAGCATCAGGATGGGAAGCATGGTGACCCAGCTGTATGTGCCAGCAAGTGCCGGGTGGGTTTTGACCGGGTCGATCGCCGTGAACCATGAGCGCAGCAGTGTGCCGAGCACGAGCAGGCCAAAGATGACGAGCCCGACGATTCCCAGTTGCAGCCAGACATCGAGCCATGCGTCGTGCGCGTGCATGACCTGCACCCCGCCGCGCTTGATCAGGTGGTCGAATGGTGCGACCCAGGGCATCCAGTAGCTGATCCAGCCCCAGCCGACAGCAGGGCGCTGCTGCGCGAGGCCGATGACCGCCTGCCAGATGCCGATGCGTCCGGTGAAGTCCGCGCTCTTGCCGAGAACGCCGAGAAGTGGCGCTCGAAACACAAAACCGCCGACCGCCAGAACCACAACGACGATCGCGATGCCACCGAATGCCGCGCTGCGGCCCCGGGGCGTTGCGGCTCGACGCACGACCAGCACAGCGATGGCGACGATGACCACGACCGCGAGACCGACGAAAATGGTCGCAGAGCGGGTGAGAACGATCGTGACAACTGCCACCGCGAACCAGAACCAGCCCCAGAACCGGCCGACCGAACGCGATAGGAGCTGGATGCTGAACACGATGAGCGCGAGCAGGGCCGCCATGGCCAGCAGGCTCGAGTTGCCGACGATGCCCTGGATCTTGCCCGCGTCGAACAGGAGGTTGCGCGACCAGTAGAGCAGCTTCGCGGGATGGGCTGGATCGTCTGGCACCACCCAGACCGGGTAGACCGGGTGCCTGATGAACGCGGAGACGATGAACTCGAAGACGAAGGAGAGGCCGAGCACCAGCCTGAAGACCCAGCCGAGCGCGACAAGCAGTTCAGCCCAGCTGAGCGTCACGGCTACAGCGATTGCCGCAGCAGTTGTCGCCCACTGCACCGATGCTCCGAGCACCGAGGGCAGGCGGTAGTACGACCATGCGATCGACAGCGTCGCGAAGATGAGAAACGCGAGAAGTGGATATGGGAGGCGTCGCGCCGCGAACCGGTCGCGGTTGTGGACGAGCACCACGATTGCGAGAGCCACAACGACGAGAACTATCGCCCCGTAGCCGTACCAGCCGAGAAGGTTGCGCCAGAAATCCCCGGCGATGCCGGTGAACAGGACCAGCATCGCGAATGCGAGGCGAAATCGCCGGCTATCCAGTCTGTCCATACGTAGAGGCTAGACGACGAGCCTGCCGCTGCCCGGTCAGGCGGCTGGCGTGCGTCGGAACAGTCGGCCGACCTGGCGTGCGCGGCGCTGGAATCCCCACAGCGTGACTTTGCTCATCGCCTCGGTGACGATGCTGCCATTCATTTTGGACTCCCCGAACTCACGGTCGCGGAAGGTGATCGGCACCTCGACGATGCGGTAACCGGCGTCGAGGGTGCGGAGGGTGAGGTCGATCTGGAAGCAGTAGCCCTTCGAGTCCACCCCCGTGAGGTCCATATCCCTGAGCACCTCTGAGCGGTATACGCGGAAACCCGCAGTGGCGTCTTTCACGCTGATGCCGAGAGCGATGCCCGCGTAGGTGTTGGCGCCGCGGCTGAGGGCTTCGCGGCGCTTCGGCCAGTTGACCACCTCGCCCCCCTTCGTCCAGCGGGAGCCGATGACGAGACCCACCTCCGGCCCGCTTGTGTCGTTGGCGGCCGCCAGCATCACGGGCAGTTTCTCCGGCGGGTGGGAGCCGTCGGCATCCATCTCCACCAGCACGTCGTACGACCGCTCGAGACCCCAGCCGAACCCGGCAATGTACGCAGCACCCAGACCCTGTTTGCCCGAGCGGTGAAGCACGTGGATGCGCGGGTCGGCAGTGGCCATGGCGTCTGCGATGTCACCGGTGCCGTCGGGGCTGCCGTCATCGACGATGAGCACATTGCCTTCGGGAAGCGCAGCGAGCGCGCGACCGACGATGGCTGCGACGTTCTCGGCTTCGTTGTATGTGGGCACGATCACGAGGGTGCCCGCGCCAGACACCTGCAGGGTCACGATGCGCAGCTCGAGGCTGCGGCGGTGGAGAAGTAGTTCATTTCACTCGTCGTGTCGGGGAGATCGCACAGGAACACGACCATACCGCCTTCGGCTTTTGAAACCTGCAATGGGGCCTGCCCAACCTATGAAAGGATTCCGTAGGTACTTGCAAGGGAGAATCCGTGAAGCGAAGCGTGATCCTGCCCACCTACAACGAGGCGGGTTCCATCGAACGAACCATACAAGCCGTTACCTCTGAAGTTGCCGCATGGCCTGACTGCGAAATTGTGGTCTCTGACAATGCGAGCACCGACCAGACCGTCGAAATCGTCAGGAAGCTCGGTCTTTCCGACCCACGAATCAGTGTGCTCACCGCCGAGCGCAACGGGCTGTACGCCTGGAACGTCGACCGGGGCATCCGGGCGTCTGGCGCAGATCGCATCTTCGTGCTCGACGGCGACGGCCAGTTCCCGCCAGCTGTGCTCCACGAGCTGGACGAACATCTCACTGCTGGCTCAGCGCTGGTGCTCGGCCACCGCAAGATCCGCGTCGGCGGGGCCGTTCGCCTGCTCGCGTCGTACACCTACCTCATCCTGTGCAGGCTGTTCCTCGGGTTCGACCTCCGTGACATCAATGCAGGAGCTCGTGCCCTCTCGCGGCCGATGGCTGACGTGGTGCAGATCAAGCACCTCGGCATGATGGTCAACCCTGAACTGTGGGCGACCGCCCGCAGTCACGGATTCGTCATCAGCGAGGTGAGCGTCGGGCATGAACATCGCCTCGAGGGCGGGTCGAGCCACGTGTTCAGCCGACCGTTCGCACTGGTCGGCGACGCGGTCAAATACTTCATGTTCCTACGCGCGAATTACCGCCCGCTCGGGCGACCGCGGCTCACGCGTCGGCGCTAGAGACCGTCATGTTCGTGCGAATCGGCAATGTGCCGCGTCCATACGCATGGGGGTCGCTGACGGCAATCTCCGAGCTTCTAGGATCTGAGGCACCAGGTGGTCCGCAGGCCGAACTGTGGCTTGGCGCACACCCCGGGTCCCCCAGCCGGATCCTCGACCCTGCCAAAACACGTGGTGCAGCGGATCTGGCGTCGTGGCTCGCGGCTGACCCCGCGACGGCGCTCGGAAGCCTGGCTCCGGCTGGGCGCCTGCCCTTCCTGCTGAAGGTGCTCGCCGCCGATTCGCCGCTCTCCCTCCAGGCGCATCCGACGACCAGCCAGGCCCAAATCGGTTTCGCGCGGGAGAACCTCGCCGGACTGCCGGTGGACTCGCCGCTCCGCAATTACAAGGACCCGTTCGCAAAACCCGAGCTAATGTACGCACTCAGCGAATCATTCGAGGCTCTCTGCGGTTTTCGGCCAGTAGGGCAGATCCAGGCGATCGTGCTGGCCATGCTCGACGCGGATGCCAGCCGGGCTGAGCCGCAGCCCCAGCCGCTCGAAGACCTTCTCGGCATGCTGGGTGGCGACCACGCCATCGAGCGCACCTTCGAGTGGCTGGTGCGCGGCAGCACGGGCGTGGCGACCCTGGTGGGCCTCGTCAGTGATCTGTCCGCAGGGCTGTCGGCAGCGGCATCCGGTTATTTCGCTGAGTTCTCGACCGTGCGGCAACTCGCAGCGCAGTACCCTGGTGACCCGGGGATCGTCATCTCGCTGATGCTCAATCGCGTCTCTCTTGCGAAGGGTGAGGCGCTCTACCTGCCGGCGGGCAACATCCACGCATACCTGAGCGGGCTGGGCATCGAACTGATGGCAGCCTCCGACAATGTGCTGCGCGGCGGCCTGACACCGAAATTCATCGACATCGACGAACTCATGTCGATCCTGGATTTCCATTCGGTGGATGTGCCGCTGCTCCATGGCAGCCAGGTCGCACCAGGAGTCATGCTGTTCCGACCCGATGTGCCTGAGTTCGCGTTACTCGCGGTCGATGGCACGTCCATCGATTACACGTTCGCACCGCACGGTCCGGCGATCGTGCTGTGCACTGCGGGATCGTGGAGCATCCGGGGCGACGGCGAGTCGATTGAGCTGCAGCGTGGACAGTCGATCTACGTGACGCCGGACGAAACCGAGCTCAGCCTGGTCGGCGACGGCAGCCTGTTCGTGGCCACGGTGAACCCCGCATGATCCTGGCCGCAGGCGCCATGGTGTTGGCTATCTGAGCGCTGCGAACCTGCGGACCTGGTCGAGCGCGAGACCCCCGGCCGACTCTCCATCGGCGAAGGACTTAGCCCAGTCCACTGTCCAGTCGAGGCTCAGGGGGAAGGGAAGGCGATTGGTCCAGCCGAGCACCTGCTGTGCCTTGGTGGCGTCCAGCGCGAGCAGGTTTGCTTCGTGGGGGTGCGTGCCGGGCTGGCTGGTCCAGGCTGCTCCGCCTCCCCATCGTGCAGCTGCGCGATCTGCGACCGTGGCCACCGAGACGAAGCTTTCCTTACCTGGACCGATGTTCCATTCGCCTGTTCCTGTTCCCGCGAGCAGCGCGTCCACGAGGTCGAGGTAACCGGCAAGGCAGTCCAG
>JAODLU010000077.1 GCA_025464125.1 Microbacteriaceae bacterium
CGCGCTCGCATCGGCAAGCGCGCCCGCATCGGCGCCGGCTGCTGGATCCAGGCTGATTCGATCGTCGGCCCGTCAGCAGTTCTCGGCAGCGCAGTGCAGGTCGGCGAGGGCGCCAGCATCGGCGTCGGAGCCATTGTCGGAAGCCACACCGTGATCGGGTCAGGTGCACGGGTAACCGACGGAGCCCGTGTCGGCTCAGACCAGCGCGTGCTGAAGGGCGAGCGGGTCGAAGGCCTGCGTCGCGCGGCCTGACCCGCGATGCGTCACACCCTGGGCAGCGGCTACCGTCCTGCTGCGCCACCCTCCGCCAGGAAGGCAAGCCGGCGCAGGGTTTCGGTGTTGCGGTAGTACAGCCCGGTGTCTCGAACCAGCTTCGGCACGATTGTCGCTGGCCCAGCCACCGCGTCTTCCATGATGCGCACCACACAGCCGGCACCACGCGGCTTCACGTCGATCGTGACGTGGGCCTCGCCGGTCGGCCATGCGCGCGCCTTCAGTTCCATGTGTTCGGCGTGGCGCCATTCCAGCACCGAGGTCGCGTCGTCGATGAGCACCGGCCAGACCCCGAAGGAGTGGTGGATGTTGCTGCCGGGTGCAGGCCACGCCTCATCGACCGCACGAATTCGCGAAGCTCCCACGACCCAGCTGGGGTAGAGCCAGCCGTCAGCCAGCACAGCGAACACATCTTCCGGGGTGCAGTTCATCTCGCGATAGTTGGTAGCCATCAGTCTCCGATTCCGAGCGGTGGTGGGGTCATTCCGAACTCGTGGCGCAAGGCGCTGCGCGCTGCGTAATACCCGCCGAGCCCGTGCACTCCAGGGCCTGGCGCCGTCGCAGCAGAGCAGAGGTAAATTCCCCTGCCAGGGGTGCGCCAGGGTTCCGGCGAGAGCACCGGGCGCGCAACGAGCTGGCCGAAGCTCACGTCGCCTGCGCCGATATCACCGCCAACGTAGTTCGGGTTGTATGCCGCGACATCCATCGCCGAACTGCTCGCAGTTGCCAGGATCAGGTCCCTGAAGCCCGGTGCGAAACGTTCGATCTGGGCGATGATCGCCTCGGAGCGATCCTCTTTCGAACCCCGTGGCACGTGCGTGTAAGCCCACAGGACGTGGTGGTCCGCCGGGGCGCGAGACGGGTCCCACCTGGACGGCTGCGAAACGAGAACGTACGGATTCCCTGGATGCCGCCCTGCCGCGACATCCGCCTCGCTGGCAGCCATTTCGGCGCGGGTTCCCCCCACGTGCACGGTGCCCGCCTGGGCCACCCCCGGGTTCGCCCACGGCACCGGACCGCTCAGTGCGAAGTCGACCTTGGCGACTGCGTTGCCGTACCGGTAACGACCGAGAGCACCGAGGTACGCGGCGGGTAGTCGCCCTGCGGCGATGCTGCCGAGGGCCCGTGGGGTGGTATCGAAGAGCACGGCTCTCGCATTCGGCAACTCGTCGAGCGACGTTATCTCGGCGTCGGTGATGATCTCGCCGCCATGGGCGAGCAGGTCGGCGCTCATCGCGTCAGCGATCGCCTGGCTTCCCCCAACCGGAATCGGCCAGCCGCCGTTGTGGGCAGCCGTTGCGAGCACCAGGCCGGCCGCAGCGGTAGCGACGCTCGGCATCGGTCGCACCGCGTGCGCGAACACACCGGTCAGCAGTGCAGGCGCGATCTCGCCGGAGAACCTGGTGTTCCAGTCGATGCTGCCCTGCTCGAGGGCTCGCAGCCCGAACAGCATGGCTGTGAGCGGATGCCTCGGCACCTGCAACAGCTGTGATCCCGTGAACTGCGCGACCTCGTCCGCTCGCGCGACGAGAGGCCCGAGCAGCTTTTGCCATGACCGGCCGTCGACTCCGAGGCCGTCGGCTGTGCGCTCCAGGTCGCGCCAGGCGAGCCCTGCCTTGCCGCCGTCGAGAGGGTGCGCATACGACACCTGAGGCACCGCGAACCGCACCCTCTTCGCGAGCTCGAATTTGCGAAAGAATCCCGAGCTGAAGGCGAGCGGATGCACTGCAGAACACACGTCGTGCAGGTAGCCGGGCAGCGTCAGTTCCGCGCTCCGCGTACCCCCGCCGACCGTGGCAGCGCGCTCGTACAGCCGCACCGACAGGCCGGCGCGGGCCATGGTGAGCGCGGCCGCAAGCCCGTTGGGTCCCGACCCCACGACGACGACATCCGCTGACTCGGGCATATGAAGGACCGTACCCGCTCGAGTCAGTGGCGGTAAGGCCGCCGTGCCAAGTGCGAGGCATCCTCCTTTACGCACCCAAGAGCAAGCCCCTAGGGAGATTTTCGGCCAGGGCATACCGTGACGTCGTTATCGACGATCAAGGAGGATCCCGTGTCGAACAGCCGCATCTCCAGCAGCACAGCAACCTCCACCGCTAGGAAGCCCCGGCAGGAGCGAACCATCAGCTCCCTCGTGCCTGCGCGCCTCGACCGGCTGCCGTGGACGCGCTTCCACTGGTCGATCGTTGTCGGTCTCGGCGTCGCCTGGATCCTGGACGGGCTCGAGATCCAGATCGTCGCATCCGCCGGGTTCGCCAAAGACCTGCACATGAGCGCGGTCGAGGTGGGAGCGGCCGGGTCCGTCTACCTGGTCGGGCAGGTGGTCGGTGCCCTGTTCTTCGGCTGGCTCTCCGATCGCATCGGGCGGCGCAGGATGTTCATCCTGACCCTCGTCATCTACCTGGTCGGCAGCGGCATCGCGGGGCTTTCGCCAAACATGTGGTTCCTGTTCGCGTTCCGCTTCATCGCGGGTCTCGGCATCGGCGGCGAGTATGCGGCCATCAACTCGGCGATCGACGAACTCATCCCTTCGCACTTCCGCGGCAGGGTCGACATCGCGATCAACGGCACGTACTGGGGCGGTGCGGCACTGGGTGCCGGAGCCAACCTCTTCCTGCTGAACCCCGACCTCGTCAACGAGAACTGGGGCTGGAGGATCGGATTCTTCATCGGCCCGGTACTTGGCCTCATCATCATCTACCTGCGGCGGCACATCCCCGAGAGCCCGCGCTGGCTGATGAGCCACGGTCGCGAAGAAGAGGCCGAGGCCACGGTCGACGGCATCGAAAAGCGGGTGCGCGACGATGGCGGAACTGTGACGGAGGTCGACGAGTCGAAAGCGATAAAAGTCTCGTCTGTGAACGGCGTCGGCTTCGTCGCCATGATGAAGGTGCTCCTCGTCAAATACCCGAAGCGCACTCTCGTCGGGGCGGTCATGATGATCACCCAATCGTTCCTCTACAA
>JAODLU010000087.1 GCA_025464125.1 Microbacteriaceae bacterium
GCACCGACAAGCATGCCGAAGCTGGTTGCAGCCCCACCGATAGCGGATGCCGTGGCGAAGCCGACGAGGCCGATGATGAAGGTGCGCTTGCGGCCGATCAGGTCAGACAGGCGGCCACCGAGCAGCAGCAGGCTGGCGAAGGCCAGGGAGTATGCGGTGACGATCCACTGGCGGTCGCCGTTGGAGAAGCCGAGGTCGGCCTGTGCCGCCGGAAGGGCGATGTTGACCACGGTGGAGTCGAGCACGACCACCAGCTGGGCCAGCGCAACGGTGGCGAGAGTGAACCACCTGCGGGATGAATGGGCCGTCGCGGCCGGGGATGTTGAAGTCATGGAGGAGAGCATATACGAAACTCAACAGTTTCGGATATCCCCAGTTCCAGAACTGTGGATTACTGTATGATGAACAAGGAAAGAGGAGGAAAGCTGCGATGACGCTGCTCGAACCCACCCCTGCTGGCCCTGGGCTTGCCCCGAAACTCGGCCGCAAGCGTGATCACACGCGCGACCCCGAGATATTGGATGCCGCACTCGACGTTCTCGCCGAGACCGGCTACGACGGCATGACCATCGACATGGTCGCCGCTAAGGCAAAGGCCGGCAAGGCGACCCTGTACCGCCGCTGGGATTCCAAGGCAGACCTCGTTCTTGATGCCGTCGCCTGTATGAAGCCCGTCGAAACCGACTTCAGCAAACTGCCGAACACTGGCACGCTGCGGGGCGACCTGCTCGCCATGATCAAGACGCCGAACGTGCAGGACGCGGAGAAGAAGCTGAAGATCATGGCCGGCATCGTGTCGATGATCTCCCGATACCCTGACCTTGCCGAAGCGGCGAGTGCCGCCATGGTCGAACCGAGGGCCGCAGCCAACCGCTTCCTGATGCAGCGTTCGAAAGACCGGGGTGAAATGCGGGCCGATGCCGACATCGAAGCCCTTTCGATGATCAGCGCATCGATGGTTTCGTACCGGGTGCTCATGCTGCGAAAGACGGCGACGCGAGAGTTCCTGGTCAACCTCATCGACCAGGTGGTGCTGCCAGCAGCGGGAATCGCGCGCGGCTAGAGCCTCGCGGCCAGCCTGTCGATTCGCGCGAGCGACGACTCCTTGCCGAGTATCTCCATCGACTCGAACAGGGGCGGGCTGATGCGCTTGCCGCTGATCGCGGTGCGCAGCGGTCCGAATGCGACGCGGGGCTTGAGACCTGCGCCGTCGATCAGCGCCTCGCGCAGTACACGCTCGATCTGTTCGTGCGACCAGTCGTTCAGTTCGCTGAGACTGCCGGATGCGGCATCCAGTACCAGGTCCGCACCTTCGCCCGGCATGGCGTCTGCGTCGTACTCGAGTTCGTCATCCGCCGTGAAGAGGAACCCGAGCAGTCCGGGTGCTTCGCCGAGCACGGCCATGCGCTCCTGCACCAGCGGGCCGGCCTCACGCAGGATCGCCTTCTGCAGCGGGGTCGGCGGGTCTGACACGTAGTCCGTGAGGTACGGCAGCAGGCGGGCCTCGAAATCTTCGGCCGCAAGCAGGCGGATGTGGTCGCCGTTGATCGACTCTGCCTTCTTCAGGTCGAACCTCGCTGGGTTCGGGTTCACGTCGACCACATCGAACGCGGCAATCATCTCGTCGATCGAGAAGACATCGCGGTCGTGCGTCAGCGACCAGCCAAGAAGAGCCAGGTAGTTGACGAGGCCCTCCGGGATGAATCCGCGGTCGCGGTGGTGGAACAGGTTGGCCTCCGGGTCGCGCTTCGACAGTTTCTTGTTGCCCTCCCCCATCACATACGGCAGGTGCCCGAACCTGGGCACGAAGGTGGTCACACCGATGTCGATAAGTGCGTGATAGAGCGCGATCTGGCGGGGCGTGCTCGAGAGCAGGTCTTCGCCGCGAAGCACGTGTGTGATTCCCATGAGGGCGTCGTCGACCGGATTGACGAACGTGTAGAGAGGCGCACCGTTCGGGCGAACGACAACGAAGTCCACGAAGCTGCCAGCAGGAAAGGTGATCTCGCCACGCACCAGGTCGTCGAAGCTGAGGTCGTCGTCTGGCACCCGCAGGCGGAGGGCCGGCTGGCGTCCCTCTGCCCTGAACGCCTCCCTGTCCGACTCGGTCAGGCTGCGCTCGAAGTTGTCGTACCCCTGCTTCGGATCGCGGCCGGCGGCGAGATTGCGGGCCTCCATCTCGTCGGGGGTGACGAAGCTCTCGTAGAGGTAGCCGGCATCCTTCAGCTTGCCGATCACCTCGAGGTAGATATCGGTGCGCTGCGACTGGCGGTATGGGCCATTCGGGCCGCCGGTCTCAACGCCCTCGTCCCACGTCAGCCCGAGCCAGCGCAGTGCATCGAGCAACTGCTCGTAGCTCTCTTCGCTGTCGCGGGCTGCATCTGTGTCTTCGATGCGGAAGATGAGTTTGCCGCCGGTGTGCCGCGCGTATGCCCAGTTGAAAAGCGCTGTGCGGATCAGGCCGACATGCGGCGTTCCGGTGGGAGACGGGCAAAACCGAACGCGAACGTCGGAACCGGATGCAGTGGAGAAGGAGGGTGCCATGGCATGTCGATCCTACCGATGCGGCGCTCTGCGATGATGGAACGAGCTGACCTGAAGGAGCCTCGAATGCCGACTGTCGACGAACTGGTTGCCACAACCGAAGAACCCCTGGTCGTTCGCGACCTCGGCGCGGTTCGGGTGGTGATATTGAATCGCCCAACGAAGAAGAACGCGATGTCGGTGGCGATTCGCAGCGGTCTTGACTCAGTGCTGTCTGAAGCGGATGCCGACCCAACAGTTCGCGCAATCGTGCTTACCGGAGCCGGCGGCTCGTTTTCGGCAGGCTTCGACCTCAAGGAGCTGGCCGACCCGACTCTTCGCGACGCGGTTCCCTCGAACCCGGGTGGCTCAGCCCGAGCGGTGAAGAAGCCGCTTATCGCGGCAGTCTCCGGGCCGTGCATGACCGGTGGGCTCGAGCTCGCCCTCAGTTGCGCGTTCATCATCGCCGATGACACGGCCCTGTTCGCTGACACCCACGCCAAGGTCGGCATCTTTCCGCGCTGGGGAATGTCGGCGCTGCTCCCCCGCGCTGTCGGCATCCGTCGGGCGAAGCAAATGACGGTGACCGGTGTCTTCGTGAATGCCGCGACCGCGCTCAACTGGGGTCTCGTGAACGAGGTCACCACGCCGGATGCGCTGTTCGACCGCGTCATGGAACTAGCCGAAATGGTGGTGGCCGGCAGCGCGGCATCCCAGTCGGCACAGCTGGAACTACTCGTAGCGCAGGATGGCGAGCCCGTTGCCGCCGCTCTCGCTGCCGAGGACGTCGCCGCAGCACAGTGGGTCGCCGCAGGGCGCGGTGGGCCGACCGTCTAGCATCCGCCGATCTGCACCGGTGACTGCTCAATAGTGGAGCGGACTGCGCTCTAGCTGAACCGCACGACAAGCAGGGCCAGGCCGAGAATCACGATCCAGGAGACGAGGCCGGCGCCGAGGCTGCGGAGTCCCGAGCTGGCGAGCGTCTCCAGGCGCAGCGACGCCCCGATCGCGAAGAGCGCTGCGGCCAGCAGCGCGGACTGGAGGATGTCGGCGGTGGTGAGCAGGGCATCCGGAAGCGGTATGAACGTGCGAACCAGTACCGCCACGACGAACATGACGATGAACAGCGGCACGATGGGCGGCCGTTTCGCCGCGCCATGGGCGGTCGCCCTCTCGGTTCGCTCATGGGGCGCGCGCCGAGCCGCGATCGATGCGATCGCCACCATCGGCGCGAGCATCAGAACACGCGTGAGCTTGACGACCACGGCAACCGCGAGAGCGGCAGCACCAGCAGTCTGCGCGGTCGCGACCACCTGGCCGACATCGTGCACGCTCGCGCCAACCCAGTGCCCGAACTCCCGGGCATCCAGTCCAAGGATTGCTGAAAGGAATGGCAGCACAAGGATGGCGAGCGAACCGTAGAGG
>JAODLU010000091.1 GCA_025464125.1 Microbacteriaceae bacterium
AGCAGCGCCAGTTCATCCGGAGCACGCTTCATAAGCCCGATGATGTCTTCGACCGCGGCGACACGAGTGTGATCGAAGCGATGCTCGACGAACCGCTGCCGACCCGGTGGCACGTGGGTGACGTTGCGGTGCAGTCCCCAGATCATAAGAGCTGCGCCAACTTTGCCGCTTGCCAGCCCGGAGATCCAGCCGATGCGGCTCACGCCCCTGAACCCCTGGCCGGGTTGTGGAGGGCAGCTGAGAAAAGTGAGACTCGCGAACAGGTCTGGGCGCTTCGCAAACGCGACCTGCGCAACCGTGCCGGCGAAGGAGTAGCCGAGCACGTGCGTTCGGCCGCGGCCCGCCTGGAGGATGGCGACCATGTCGTCGGCAAAGAGGTCGTAGTCGTAGTGCCGTCGCGGCACAGCGAGGTTCTCCGGTCCAGCAGGTCCTGACTCGTACTGCCCGGCGAGGTCGTACGCCTGCACGAAGAATCCTGCAGCCGCCAGCCCAGGCATCATGAGGATGAAATCCTCTTTCGAACCGGTTACCCCAGGTGCGAGCAGGATGTGCGGGTCGGTCGGGTTGCCTATGCACAGCATTGCGAGCGGGCCACTTGGGGCCATGAAGGTCGTACTCTCGACCCCGGGGGGCAGGTCTGTCCAGTCGATGTCGGGCAGCGCGGCATCCAGCTTCACGGCCTCGTCGAGGTCCGGGTCGCTCGGTTCTCCTATAGCTGCTTCGTGCGGTGCCACCACAGCAATCTAATGCTCAAGTGAGACCGCCACTGCCGGGATCGTCACCCGGTGAACGAACTCAGCGAGGCGGGAGTACACCTCCTGCGACTCGGGAAAGCGCGCATCCTGTTGCCAGGTGTGCTCAGTGTTGCGTCGGGACCGGTCGTACACGAGAGTTTCGACCTGACCGCCAACAGAGCGAAGGCGGTCGACATAGTTCAGGCTGGCGCGATAGAAGTAGTCCCGCTCAGACGTCGTGACGAACACCGGCGGATGCCCTGCCCCAACCCACTCGATGGGCGACAGCCACCGCGCGGCCCGCCGCAGCGCAGCCAGCGATTGTCGCCGGGAGACCGGAGGCTCGTGACTCGTGCGGCGGGGCTGCAGCGGCACGAGCATGCGGATGAAGCCGAGGCCCAGGATGAATCCGCGCTCGAACATGACAGAGAGGTCGACCGCGCTGCAATGCTGCACGAGGCCGCGGAGGCTCGACGATTGCAGTGCGGGCTCGATGCCGTAGTGCGCGGCAAGGTCAGGGTGCGTCACCGCAGCCGAGTAGAGGGCCGACAGCTGGCCACCGGCAGAGTCTCCCCCGAGCACCACCCTCAACGGGTCGCCGCCGTATTCGGACACGTGATCGCGAACCCAGGCGAGGACGGCATCCACGTCCTGCAGCATGTGTCGCATCCTGAACGAGGTGGCCATGCGGTAGTTGGCGTTGACCACGACCATTCCTGCCGCAGCCTGGCTGGCACAGTATTTGGTCAGTGCTGACTTGTCGCCCGAGGTCCAGCCGCCGCCGTGGAAGTACACATAAACGGGGAGCGGATCCAGCGCTGTGCCGGGCGTGATGACATCGAGGCGGTGCCCGGCTATCGCGTCACCGACGTAGTCGACGTCATGCACGTAGTGCACTGTCGTGATCGGGTCGAGATTGAACCGCAGGGTTTCGCGTGGGCCTAGACGGCTCATCAGTCCCCGCCACAACCACACCGGAACGCGCCGGATGAGCGCCCTGGACCGACCGCTCGATCGGCCTGCGAAACTCGCGCTGCTCATCTGTCAACGCTAAGTCTCCAGGTCGAACTGGTGCTGGGAGCCTGCTGGGCATCGTCTTGGATTCCCGCTTTCGGGCGGCGGCGAGTCATGGGGCAGACCCTTTTGTCTGCCCCTGCAACCCGATACACTCAATCGGCCCCACTCGGGGGGAGTGTGCAGGCCGCCTGATCCAGCTAATCTGGAAAAGTCAGGGCACCGTTCCACCCCATTGCACGGGGCAGCATGAGGAGGGAGAGCGCATGTTCGACGACGACGTGACCGTTCCCGCAGGATGGTATCCGGATCCGATGGGGCTGCCACAGCTTCGCTGGTGGAACAACCACGCGTGGACTGAGCTCACCACAGAGGCCCGGCCGCCGCTGGTGATGCAGCAGCCAACCAAACTTCTCTATGCCGACGAAGAACTGCCCACGCGCCGCCAGCAGCGTGAACAGCGAGAACGCGACGAGCAATACGTGCGGCTTGCCACAGTGGACGAGCTCGAGACGGAGAGCGGCGGCGACCGCGCAGGGCTCAACGGGGATTCCGCTCCGTTCGCCGATCCCGGCCGCGAGATCGACTCCCGCGCTGACGCTGAGGCCGCGACGTTCACACCGATGGCCGAGCCAGCCGCCAAGACCCTTCCCGAAGACTTCTTCGAAGCCGGGGAAGACGTTGGCGAGGGCTATACGCCCCGCTCCGCGACGACCGCCGTCTCAGCGCCAACAGCCCAGAACGCACAGGGCACCATGTCTGACGCTGACGCCGTCGAGGCCAAGCGCACCGCAGTCTCCAGCAGGCTGCCGATCTACACGGCGCCCGTCTGGGTTATCGCCCTGCTGCCGCTCGGCCAGCTTGTCGTCAGCCTGCTGCTGCTTCTCGGATTCGGGTCGAGCCTCGGCGTCGGCATCACCGCGGCCATCTGGATCCTTCCGTACCTCGTGATCATCGTCCTCGCTTTCGCCGACCGCCTCATGTTGAAGCGTGCCGGTCATGAGCACACGGCCCACTGGGCTTGGGCCATCCTCACCGCCCCGATCTATCTCGTGGCGCGTTCCGCAGCCCTCAGCCGGTCCGGCCACCTCGGCCTCGCGCCGCTCATGGTCTGGGTGGCCCTCGGGCTGCTTCAGGTCGGCTCGATCCTCGTCGTGCCTGGAATGCTCATCAGTGCGGTGCCCACAGTGTTCGCGCAGCAGGCTGAGCAGTCGATCGCATCCGACGCCTCGATCATCGGTGCAACTCTCACCGTCACCTGCCCTGCCAATCCGCCGGTGCTCATGGACCAGCAGTTCACCTGCGCGGCGAAGAGCAGTGCCGGTGAGTCCTACAACGTCACGGCGAGCCTCGAGCGCGTCAATGGCTGGATCGACTGGCGGGTTGACGACTGGGGCATCTACAGCCTGAGCCGCTAGGGCTGAGACGGTAGGCCTGAGCCGCGAAGGCTGGCCATCATGGCCCGGCTGCGGAGGGCAGCCTCCGGTCGCGGGCCTAGAGTGGAACGGTGAGTTCCATACCAGCCCCCGACGAGTACGAGGGTTCACTCACCCCGGCTGAGCGCAGGCAACTGACACGCAGGCCGAGCGACAGGGCAATGATCGTCACCCTGGCCCTGACCGGGCTCATCGCAGCGTTCATGCAGACACTGGTGACTCCGATCATTCCTGAACTTCCGATCTTTCTGCACGCCACCAGCGCCGATGCCACCTGGGTGCTCACCGCGACGCTGCTCGCCGCTGCAGTGTCCACGCCCATAAGCGGTCGTCTCGGCGACATGTATGGCAAGCGCCGCATCATGCTGGTGCTGCTCATCATCATGGTGGCGGGCTCCATCGTCTGCGCGATTTCGTTCAGCCTCGTGCCGATGATCATCGGCAGGGCGCTGCAGGGATTCGGGCTCGGCACGATCGCACTCGGCATCAGCATCCTTCGCGACGTGCTTCACCCGAAGAACCTGGGCGGAGCCGTGGCACTGGTTAGCGCGACCCTGGGTGTCGGGGGCGCAGTCGGCCTTCCCGTAGCTGCGGTCATCGCCCAGAACTTCGACTACCACTACCTGTTCTGGCTCGCCGTTCTTCTCGGACTGGTCGCGATTTTCTTCGTGGGGTACATCATCCCCGTAAGCACGCTGCGCTCAGGTGGCACATTCGACTTCGTCGGGGCCGGAGGTTTTGCGATCGGGCTGGTGGCCCTGCTCCTCGCGGTTTCGAAGGGCAGCGTCTGGGGATGGGGCAGCCCATTGACAGTCGGCCTGCTCGTCGGCGCGGTGGTCGTGCTGGCGCTCTGGGGCGTCTTTGAGCTGCGGCAGAAGGATGCGCTGGTCGACCTGAGAGTGGCGGCCAGGCGACCGGTGCTGCTCACCAACCTGGCATCCATCTGCGTCGGCTTCGCGTTCTTTGTGATCTCGGCGACCGCGCCAATCATCCTGGAAGGGCCAAGACCGAGCGGAATCGGACTCGGCAACAACCTGGTGCTCGCGAGCCTCTGCCTCGTGCCCCTCGGACTGGTCATGTTCATCATGTCTCCTGTGGCAGCCAGGCTGTCTGCGGCCAGGGGCCCACGCACCAGCCTCATCCTCGGCCTCGTCGTGATTCTTGCTGCCTTCGTCACCGCCATATTCCTGCACAGCGAGCTGTGGCACATCATCCTTCTGTCGACGATCGTCGGGCTGGGTGTCGGCTTCGCCTACGCATCGATGCCGACCCTGATCATGCGCGCGGTGCCGCCTACGGAGACTGCGGCGGCGAACGGGCTCAACTCGGTCATGCGCACCCTGGGTTCGACTGTCTCCGCAACGATCGCAGGCCTGATCTTCTCGACACACGTTTCGCTCATCGCCGGCACACCGGTGCCGACGACCGAGGCATTCAGGCTCGTGTTCGTCATCGCCGCAGTCGTCACCCTGGTCGGCATAGTGCTCGGGATCATGATTCCGCGGCGTGGGCGCGCATACGGCGACACCGCGAGCATCCCGATCCAGCGAGCCTGACCTGCGGCGTTCCCGCCCCGTCCGTGCGGCCCGGCCCCGCTCAGAACCCCCGATAGCGAGCCCCAGCGGCTAAGCCGCCCCCGTGCCTGCGGTCCGATGTCCCCTCTGAAGACCCTGTGGACCGCACCTGCTGCGCCTAGGGGCGGTGGCCGTGCATCCTGTCGCCGGACTTATCCGGTCTACCCCCGTAGACCACATCCGGCGCCAACACTGCCACCGCCATCCAGGTGCCCCTCGATGGTGCTAGTTCGACAGTAGCGACGGATGGAGCAGCCATCTGCCCCCAAAACAGGCAGCCCCCGAACGGGAGTCAGCCTTAATGAGGACACTCGATGGACTACCAGAGCACCCGCCCAGAGCGTACGTTCAGCACAGGAGAGGCGATCCGGCCACCCTGCAGCTGGAGGCATTGTGATCGGCGAGGCACTGTGATCGGCACTGACCTGCTGCCCCATCTCGAAACCTGGATCGTTGCCCAGCGCTGGTTCGCGGGCAAGGGAAGAAAACCGCAGCTCGAAGTGATCGGAGCCATGCCGCTCATCCCGGTGACCGACGAGTCTGAAGCCACCATCTACCTCGTCCTCGACCGCGCCGAGAACCCCTTGCTCTACCAGGTGCCGATTTCCGAGCGCCGGGTTCCGCTACCCGGCGCTGAGTCCGCCCTCGTCGCTGAAGTCACCTCCCCAGACGGGCCGCGCTACCTCTACGACGGGCCTCGCGACCCAGACTGCGCCCTCGCCATCCTTCGCCTCATTACCCACGAGGGTGAGGTTCTCGCAGTTGAGGGCGGCGGCCGGGCAATTGGGCACTCGTCGGTCGATGAGCCCATCGAGGTGAGCAGTTCGCGTGTGCTCGGAGGCGAGCAGTCGAACACTTCCATCGTCTACGAGACCGCGCGGCACGACGGCAGGGCATCGAGTCCTATCGTCTGCAAGATCTTCCGCACGATCCACGACGGTGAGAATCCGGATGTCGCGCTGACCACCGCGCTCGGCCTTGCAGGTTCGGCCGTCGCTCCGCGACCTGTCGGCAGCCTTCTGGCACGCTGGGCAGACACCGGGGCGAACGAGGGCGTTGCCGAGGGCCACCTCGCGTTCGCCGAGGAGTTCCTGCCAGGGGCTGAGGATGGCTGGCGCGAAGCCCTTGAGGCTGCGGCAAACGGTCAGGAGTTCAGTGTGCGCGCACGGGAACTCGGGCGCATTACAGCTGACATGCACGCGACCCTCGCCGCCACGCTGCCATCGAGGGCGGCTACACCGGCCGATATCGCGGTGGTGCTGGCCAGCATGAACGAAAGATTCGACTCTGCGGCATCAGCCGTGCCGTCACTTGA
>JAODLU010000100.1 GCA_025464125.1 Microbacteriaceae bacterium
CACGGCATCCCGTCGCGCACGATGATGTCGCTCGGGTCGACGTGGAGCTTGTGCGCCATGACACCGTGCGCCACTGGTGCTCGCTTCGGAAAGGGCACAGCGACATCCAGTTCCACCCGCCCCTCGAGCCGGTAGGGAACCCGGATGCCCCACAATCGTGCAGCGGTTACATGCGAGAAAAAGGCTGAAGGATGAGCGCGACGCAGATACGCGGCACAACGCGCGCGAAGGTCGGTATTTGGATCGCCGGGAACGCGTACGCCCCAGAACGGTTGCGAAAGGTCGGCCCCGCGCATCCGGGATGCACCCAGTCCAGCGGCAGCTCCTTCGCGAACTGAGAATGGGCCAGACGCGATCGAGTCCGGAAGCGGGGTGCGCGGTTTCACCGCCCGAGCTTGCCTGCCTGGTGAGCGTCCGTGGCCCTTTGTCCGGCATCCCGTGCTCCGGATGCCGGACCGGCTCAAGTGAAGGAGTGGCTTTCTCGCCCTACTGCTCCGTATCGAAGGGCAGCCTTCGACTGTTCGAGTGCCACGGTAACGGCGGAAGTCTGCCATTCGACGGTTGGGCAGGAGCCGAGCTAGCCGATCCGCTCCAGCGCGTCCACTATGAGCGCCCAGAACTTCGCGTGATCGAGGGAGGTCGCGGCGTGGGTTGTGCAGTCGTCCGGCGCGACCGAGCGGAAGTCGGCGACAGTCATGCCGAGGGTGTGGGTGCCGGTGAGCTCGATGTCGAGGGGCACCTTCACGACGGTCATGACGCTCGGGTCGATCACGAGGGCTACCGCACACGGGTCGTGAACCGGCGGAAAGTCGAAGCCCTGGGCGTCTTTGTAGGTCTGGGCGAAGAAGTCGAGCAGTTCCAGCACGAAGCGCGCGGGAGCTGTGTCGACCGCGGCGATGGCGGCGACGACTTGGGGGGTCGCCAGGGCCTGGTGGGTGACATCCAACCCCACCATTGTGAGCTTCCACTTCTCGTTGAAGACGATGTGCGCGGCTTCAGGATCGATCACGATGTTGAACTCCGCCGCCGCCGACCAGTTGCCGCCGTGGTAGCCCCCGCCCATCAGCACGACCTCTTTGACGCGGGATGCGATGCGCGGCTCCTTGCGCACGGCGAGCGCGATGTTGGTCAGTGCGCCGGTCGGTACGAGTGTGATGGTGCCCGGTTCGGCCCTCATGACGGTGTCGATGATGAGATCGACTGCGTGCATTGGCGACGCTTCGAAGGTCGGGGAGGGCAGCACCGGACCATCGAGACCTGACTCTCCGTGAATCGAATCCGCGACCTCGGGCGTGCGTACGAGCGGCCGGTGGGCTCCCGCTGCGAAGGGCACGCCGGTGATGCCCGCGATCGTGGCAACCGCGAGTGCGTTGCGCGTCACCTTCTCGATCGTCTGGTTGCCGTGCACTGTCGTGACGGCCACGAGGTCGATCTCCGGGTTGCCCCATGCCAGGATCATCGCGATCGCATCGTCGTGGCCAGGATCGCAGTCGAGGATGATCTTTCTTGGCATGATGTTCAGGTTAGCCGAGCCTCCCACCCGATAGATTTGGCCTATGACCACCCCCCAGCAGGACTTCTTTCTCCCCGGCGGTGGAGCGAACATCACGGCACTGCCAAAGGTCTCGCTGCACGATCACCTCGACGGCGGTCTTCGCCCGCAGACCATCATCGAACTGGCCGACGAAATCGGGTTCGAACTTCCGGCGACAGATGCCGCGGCTCTCGGTGCCTGGTTCGCGAAGCAGTCCGACTCCGGGTCGCTTGTGGAGTACCTGAAGACTTTCGACATCACAACCGCGGTCATGCAGACGAAGGATGGCCTCATCCGGGTTGCACGGGATTTCGTGCAGGACCTGGGTTCTGATGGTGTGATCTACGGCGAGATCCGGTACGCGCCCGAGCAGCACGTGAGCCAGGGCCTCAGCCTCGACGAGGTTGTCGACGCTGTGCAGGAGGGCATCGAGGAGGGCATCCAGGCGGCCGCGGATGACGGCCACCGCCTGCAGGTCGGCCAGCTTGTGAGCGCGATGCGCCACCTCGACCGCGGTCTCGAGATCGCAGAACTCGCCGTGCGCCATCGAGGTAACGGCGTTGTCGGCTTCGACATCGCCGGGCCAGAAGCCGGGTTTCCCGCCAGCAACCTGAAGCCGGCATTCGACTACCTCGCCACCCACTTCCTGCCGCGCACCGTGCACGCCGGCGAGGCAGATGGGCTCGAGAGCATCCGCGGCGCGCTGTTCGACGGTCGCGCACTGCGGCTCGGGCATGGCGTGCGCCTGGCCGAAGACATCACTGTCGGCCGCCAGGACGACGAGAATACCTACGTTGAGCTCGGCCTTCTCTCCCAGTGGGTGAAGGATCGCGAGATCGCGCTTGAGTTGAGCCCGTCTTCCAACCTGCAGACCGGCGCGATCACGCAGTGGGGTGACGACATGATCGATCACCCGTTCGACCTGCTGTACCAGCTCGGATTCCGCGTGACCGTGAACACAGACAACCGGCTGATGAGCAACACGAGTTTGAGCCGCGAACTCTTCCTGCTCAGCGAAGCGTTCGGCTACGACCTGGTCGACCTCGAGGTGTTCCAGCTCAACGCAGCAGCGGCGAGCTTCCTGCCTTTCGAGGAACGCGAAGACCTCGCCGACCGCATCATCGCGGGATTCGAGCAGGCCTGACGCAATGCCGCTTCCCACCCTCGCCGAGTCGGCGATCATCCTCGGCGCTGAGGCTGAGGATTGGCGCGCCGCCGTGCGCATCGTGGGGCGCGCTCTTGTGGCGTCGGGTGTTGCGAAGCCGGGCTACGCGGACGAGATGATCCGCATGATCGAGGAACACGGTCCGTACGTCGTGATTGCGCCGGGGCTCGCGCTCGCCCACGCCAGGCCCGGTCCCGAGGTGATCGGCGATGGCCTCGCGGTGGTCACGCTTGCGACACCTGTTGCGTTCGGGCATCCGCACAACGACCCGGTAACCGTGGTGCTTGGCCTCGCTCTCACCTCGGTCGCCGGACACCTCGAGTCGATAGCGGCTATCGCGAATGTGTTCAACGATTCGAACGCGATCGCGGAGCTCGCGGCCGCCACCAGCGCCGAAGAGGTGCTGCGCATCATGGCGAGCGCCGAGCAGTCATGAACCGACACAAGTGAAGATCGTCGCCATCTGTGGCGCGGGCATCGGCAGTTCGGGAATCCTGAAGGTGAACGCCGAGCGGGTGCTCAAGCGCCTCGGGATCGACGCGGATGTCACGGCTGCAGACATCGGCTCAGTGGCGGCAGCGGCTGCCGATGCGCAGGTGATCCTGACCTCGTCCGAGTTCGTGGACGCAATCGGCCAGACCTACGCCGACGTCATCGTCGTCGACAACTACTTCGACACTGACGAACTGAGCCGCAAGCTGAAGCGGGCACTCGGCTAACTCGGTCAGGCGAGCAACTGCCGAACCCCGGCCTCGAGCGCTTCGACGGCATGCTGCGCACTGGCCATTCGCTCGTCCGCCGTTCCATCGGTGCTTGACGCGTCGATGTACACCTTGAGCTTCGGCTCGGTGCCGCTCGGCCGCACGATCACTCTCGAGCCATCCTGCATCCAGAACCGCAGGATGTCGCCAGCTGGCAGTTCTTCGAATCCTTCGGCGAAGTCGTCGACCTGCCGCACGCGAACGGCTCCGATCGCGTCGGGGAGCCCGGCTCGGAGCCGCGCCATGGTGTGCCCGATTTCGGCCAGGTCGGTGACGCGCACCGACACCTGGGTCGAGGCGAACGCCCCGAATCTGTCGGCGAAGTCCCTGCGGTGGTCGAGGGGTGTCTTGCCCGCTGCTTTCAGCGCTGAGACGAGCCCGAGAAAGTCGACCGCGGCGGAGATGCCGTCCTTGTCGCGCACCTTGTCTGGATCGACGAGGTAGCCGAGCGCTTCTTCGTAGCCGTAACTGAGGCCGGGCACCCGGGAAACCCACTTGAAGCCGGTCAGCGTGTTGACGTACTCGAGGCGGTATTCGCGGGCGATGGTGGCGAGGGCCGGCGAACTGACGATGGATGCGGCGAGGGTCCCTTCCGGGCCCACCGCGGAAAGTCGTTCTGCCGCTCGCCAGCCGAGCCACGAGCCGACCTCGTTGCCACTCAGCCGCTGCCAGCCTCCCGCGTCGTCGCGGATTCCCACGGCGAGCCGGTCAGCATCCGGATCGTTGGCGATCACCAGCTCAGCGTCAGTCTCCACAGCGGTGGCGAAGGCGAGGTCCATCGCGCCGGGCTCCTCGGGGTTCGGAAAGGCAACCGTGGGAAAGGCAGCGTCGGGCTCGATCTGCGCTGCGACGACAATCGCATCGCCGAATCCTGCGTCGCGGAATGCCCGTTTCGCCGTCTCCCAGCCCACCCCGTGCATGGCGGTGTAGACGAAACGCAGGGGGGCGGATGCCGCGCCGATGGCAGCAGTGCGTCGCACGTACTCGTTGAGCACCTCCTCGCCCGCGACCTCGTATGCGGTCGAGCGAGGCAGGTCGAGCACGCTCCTCGTTGCGGCGACTGACAGGATGTGCGTGGCGATCTGCCCGTCAGCCGGCG
>JAODLU010000130.1 GCA_025464125.1 Microbacteriaceae bacterium
GCTATCAGGATGAACGCGCCGAGAAAGAACGTGACCATCGTGCCAGCGCCCGCGGAGACGAAGGTCACTCCGACGATGAAGCCGGCTAGCGCGATCGGGTACTGCAGCAACAGGAAGCCGAGCACGAGGGGCACCGCGCGCCAGAGTCGCCAGTATGCCGCCCTGCCGGGAACCGCGTTCGTCGTCACGGGGTCCAGCGTGCCAGAGCTTGTGGTGGTCATGTGAGTTGCCTTCCAGTGCCGTGTGCGGAGTGCTCGATGCATAGCCAAGCCTCGTGACGGAGGGGCGGCCGTCCTATCCGGCGGCCACACCGAAATCGGTGGGGTTTACCCACGCGCAATCGAGTTAGCCGAGCCTTCGCTTGCTTGCGAAATCCTGGGCCGTACGTAGCGTTGGACTACGCACACAGGAAGGCGAGCACAACCATGAGCGAAGTACAGGCAGTTCCCACAACCTCGATCGACCCGGATGTCACTTCCGGTGTCGCACAATTCCTCGGTCCGGTCGTCACCGATCTGACCGCACTGGGCGTCGATGGCAAGCAGGCTCACTGGCACGTTCGCGGGCCGAACTTCCAGTCGGTGCACCTGTTGCTCGACGACATCGTCGACCATGCCCTCGACTACGCAGACACCGCAGCCGAGCGGGTCGTCGCCCTGGGACTCCCCCTCGACAACCGCATCCAGACCGTTGCGACCAAGACCACAACGCCGAAGATGAATGCCGGATTCCAGTCGGCTGAGGCGACGATCGCCCAGATCATCGCCTCAATCGACGCGACCCTCGTGACTGTGCGAACCGCCATCGCCGAGCTCGCCCTGCTCGACGCCGTCAGCCAGGACGTGGTCATCGAGATCGCACGCGGACTCGAAAAAGATCGCTGGTTCCTCTTCGCCCACATCAGCGAAAAGTAAGTCCAGTTCCTTTACCCGCCGGCCGCGCCGTTAGAAGGTGCGGTGGGTGAACGAACCACCGAGGAGCGTGCCCGCAACGGGCATGCTCCTCAGTTCGTCTGGGCTGGCCGCGAACGGATCGAGGTCCACAATCGCGAGATCCGCGACCTGGCCGACCGAGACTGTCGTGCGGGTCGAGGCAGCGAGAGCCTCCCCCACAGTGATCGCCTGCTCCGGATGCCACGGCGCGAGCCCATCGCGGCTGCGACCGACTGCTGCCGATACTGACACCCACGGGTCGAGCGGAGCCACAGGAGCGTCTGAACCCAGCAGAAGCCGGGCTCCGGCGTCGAGCAGGCTGCGCATGACGAACGCCCGGCCGGTACGGCCTGCCCAGTGCCGGTCTGCGACGTCACGGTCATCCATCGCCTGCTCCGGCTGCACGCTCGCCACCACGCCGAGCTCGGCGAAGCGCGGGTAATCGACCTCGAGCAGAAGCTGGGCGTGCTCGATGCGGCCGCGGCATCCGACTGCCTCGAACGCATCGAGGGCCAGGCGGTTTGCCTCGTCGCCGATGGCGTGCACCGCGGGGAGAAAGCCAGCGTCCTTGGCCTTCTGCAGCAGCGGTCGCAGCACATTAGACGGAACGGTGAGAATCCCGTGCGAGTTCGGGTGCCCCGCGAGCCCCGGATATTCGTCGACACAGAACGCGGTGCGCGTATTCAGGGACCCGTCACTGATTATTTTGAACGGACCGACTGCCAGCAGTTCGCCGAGGCGCTTCCCCGTGTGAAGTTTGGCTGCGATCGCCGCATCGAGATGCTCCGGATAGAAACCGAGATCGACCCTGAGCCAGTCGAAGCCGGCGTCGACCCTGCGTTGCCAGTCGACGAGGTTGTCGGACATCTCGAAGTCGACCACCCCGACGACCCCACGGGTGGCAGCGAGCGCCGCCGCGTCACTCACCCACGCGTCGAGCAGGTCGGTTGGCACGTTTCGGAGTGCATTGGTAATGGGAAATGCTTCGTCTTCGCGAAGCACACCCGTCGGATGCGATGCCACGCCGAAGAACGCGAGAGCCGCGCTGTTGAGCCAGCAGCAGTGCAGGTCTCCGCTGACAAGCACGATCGGCTCATCGCCGACCACCGCATCCAGCAGTTGCGCTGTTGGTTGGTCAGGCCACAGCCCATCGCGGAAGCCCGCACCCGCCAGCGGCAGACCGGGCTGCGAAGCCCCCGCAGCGACAGCTGCCGCCATGAGATCGGCGGCTTCGCGCGCACTCCGCGCACCCGAGAGGTCGATGCGACGTTGGGCGAGGGCGTGCTGGCCGAAATGCACATGCTCGTCCCAGAGGCCCGGGATCACGTGCCGGCCGTCGAGGTCTATCGACTCACCCGCCGACAGCCCGGGTGCGATTGCCGTGATCGTCCCACCGCCAATGACGATGTCAGTCAGCTCGCCCGAGACCCGGGCATTGCGGAGGACGAGACTCACCTGTCGTGCACCCTTCGCATCTCGGCGGCCAAAGCAGGCTGGGCATAGTTTTCGCCGTGCTCGAGTTGCTCGATGATCCGCCCGACGACTTCTGGGGTCTTGTTCTGGCTGAGCTTCGCCCTCGCGTCGAACCTGGTCACCCTGAGACGCAGCCCGACCGTGCCCGTCGCGATGTGGCGAGCGTCTTGCTCGTCGATCTCCAGAGAGACGGGCTGGGGCATCCGTTCTTCGAAGAAATCAACCAGGTCTGCGAGCACGCGGAAGTTCTCTTCATCAGACAGGATCTGCGGAGTGCCATACAGGTGAGCGGTGATGTGATTCCAGGTGGGCACGAACTCGCCATCTTCGTACCACCCTGGCGAAATGTAGCCGTGCGGGCCCTGCACGATCACCATGATCTCGTGCTGGCCGAGCTCGTGCAGGCGCTCATCCGGCCGACCGACGTGGCTGACGATGCTGATGCCCTCTGCGTCTT
>JAODLU010000141.1 GCA_025464125.1 Microbacteriaceae bacterium
ATTCGTTCTCGTCTGGGCTGGGACTCGACGAGCAGGTGAAGGGTTCGCCCGACTTCTGCCATCGGTCAGAGCAGAACTTTCCGCACCGGGTGGCCAAGGCGCTGGGGATGAAGTTGACGGACGTGACATGTGGCGGCGCGACATCCGCCGATGTCATCTCGACGCCGATGAAGTACGGCAGCGAGAGCACACCTGTGCAGATCGAGGCGCTGTCGCGCAAGACAGATGTAGTCACCATCACGATCGGCGGCAACGATCTGGGGTTCGTCGACATCGCCCGGTCGTGCATCGCGCTCAAAGCTGCAGGCCCACTGCTGCTGGCCCAGGCGCCGAACTGCAAGACGACGTACACGAGCAACGGCGTGGACCAGTTGGTCGAGCGACTCAACGGCCCCGTGCTGGGCCAGCCGTCGGGAACGAGCGGGCTCACGGCGACGTTCGCCGAGATCCGTCGCGCGGCGCCGAACGCAAAGGTGTTCGTGGTTGGCTACCCGACGATCATGCCCGACGCGGCGAACACGCCGGCCAGCGGATGCTTCGCCTTGAGGCTCACCGGAACAAACATCAACAACATCTACGCCGACAACGTATTTCCGTTCACCACAGTCGACGCCGCCTACTTCAACTCGCTGCAGAACACACTTAACGACCTCGAGCGGGGGGCTGCGAAGAAGGCAGGGTTCACCTTCGTGTCGATGCTCGCTGCCACGGCGGCCAACAGCGCGTGCGCTCCGACCGCCGATCGCTATGTGAACGCGGTCTCGCTGCTTCGGGATGCCGACAACGCCCTGCAACTGGACCTCGGCAGCCTGCACCCGAACGCGACGGGGGCTGCGTTTCTCGCGGCATCCGTGGACCCGTTGATCTCGAAGGCCTTCATTCCCAAGGCCGTGAAGCCGTCGACTGTTGTTGAGCAGCCGTGGTGGATTGCCGTGCCCGTGGTGATTCTCGTCGCTGCGGTCGTAGTGCTGGTGCTCGTCGGCCGGCGGCGTCGCCGCGCCTAGTTGCGCGAATCGGCACCGAGGGGCAGGCTTCGGCTCTTCCCGCCCGTCCTGAACCACGGAAGACTGCCCTTCGACCGGAGGGGCGGCCGAGACAGCTCAGGGCAGTGGTCCCGGACCTTCGACCGGTACCGCAACCGGTGCGAACTGTGACAGGGCGTCGTCGTCATCAGCCTTCGCCGACCCGGTGGATGGCGCAGAGCCGGAAGACTGCGCCCGATCTGCCGCAGGACTTGGCCCGTCATCGCTCGAAGGCCCGGCACTCGGAGCCGCAGTACCTGCGGCCGTGTCAGTGTCGCTCAGCCCGGCGTCGCCGGAGGCGGAGTCGCTGCCGGAGGTGCCTGCGTTACCCGTCGGATTTTCGCTGCCGAGGCTGTCGCCACCCGAAGGTACGCCAGCTGGTTCTGTGTCGCTCATCGTCGTGTCCTTCCATGGTGTCTTACCCGAGGCACGGTACCCCCGTGCCTCGGGAGTCGCCAGCACGCTTATAGAGCGAGGGAGCGATCGACAATCCGTGCGGCAACAGCGCCCAGTCCTGCCTGTTGCACTCGTGCGTGCTCTCGGATGAGCCCGAAGGCCTGGTCCACGGAGATATCTTTCGTGAACGCGACTATGCCTTTAGCCTGCTCGATGATGGTTCGACTTCCGAGCGCGAGTTGCAACTGCTCCTGCACCAGGTTGCTCTCGCGGAGCGACCTCTCATGCAGGATGCCGATAGTGGCGACATCCGCGAAAGCCCGCGCAGCGATCTCGTCTGACTCGTCCATTACTCCGACCGTGTCGCGAAAGAGGTTGAGCGTGCCGATAGTCGTTTCGCGGAGTCGGAGGGGGAGAGCGTAGACGGACCGAAATCCCTGTTCGAGCGCGCTGTCCCGAAAACGCACCCATGCGGCCGGGGCGTCGGCCACGTCTGGCACGGAGACGGACTGTCCTGTGCGAAAGCTCTCAATGCACGGCCCGGCCTCTGCACCGAGCTGCATCATTTCGACCAGATGGCTCGCCTCGCTCGTGGAGGCAATGACCTCGAGGTAACCAGCGTCGTTTGCAAGAAGGATGCCTGCAGCGCTCGCATCCAGCAGGTCGCGGCAGGCGTCGACCAACGTCTGCAGCAGGTCGACGACGTCGTAGCCAGCGACCAGAGTGTCGGCGAGTGTGGCAAAAGTTCGCATTACATCGGCCTCACGTGTGCGGTTGCTCATGTGAGCGCGTCGTTTCCATCGACGCTGCTGAGATCCAGTGATCTGTCGAGAATGCTGCGAGCTACCTCCAGCATTGATTGGGATGCCGCGAAAGCGTGCCCCTGGATCACGAGGGCTGCATCTTCCGCGCTCAGGTCCATCTGCGCCATCACCATTCCCGTAGCCTGATGGATTACGCGGCGGGGGAAGCCACCACCGACACCCGGATCGGCAACGTCGATATCACTTCCCAGGGTCTGGATCGCGTGGCGAAGAATGTGGCGGCCAGCCAGTGAAGCCAGTGCACTTGCGTGTCGGGATTGCACGTCCGTGAGCGCCAGCGGTTCGAGCGAGTAGAGATCGACCGCGCCGATACGCAAGGACCCGACGATCAACGGGAAGGCGAAAATGGCCCGGACGTTTTGATCGATGATTGCGTCGAGGAAAGCGGGCCAGGACGAACCAGGGTCCGCTACCAGATCGGGGCGAAGCACGGGGCGGGCGGTGCGCATGGCATCCCAGCATGGTCCTTCGCTGAGGTCGAACTGGTATTCGTCGAGTCGCGCAGCCTGCGGATCACTGGCCGACACGGTCTCATTGCCGAGGAAGTCCCCGATTGTGGACACCGCCACTCCGGTCACCGGGATGAGGTCGAGAAATGGCTGCGAGAACGCAGCCGGCTGGTCTGCCGAACGGTTGAGCAGTGCAACCGCTGCCGGGAACGGGTCGATCGACATACGTTTTATCCTCCTGCCCATAACGCTACGCCGGGACGGCCGCGGGGCTAACCCCGGCGCCACCTCGGTTCTCGGTGGCCCGCCGGCGTGGAGGCGCCGGTTTCAACGCATTCGCGAGCACGTTCGACAAATGGGGCTCGCTTGACATGCGTCTTTTTACTGATTAGATGGGTACATCACTCAACGGAATCATATTCCGTTGAGTGGGACACTCGATGGAGAGCAAAAGGACCGACATGACTTCAGAAATCTCGACGAACGTTATTCGCACGAGTGACAAGCGACACCTTATCGCTGTGATCGATGGCCCGAACATGTCGAACCTCGGAGCCCGCAGCAAGAAGGTCTACGGAGCGATCGCCTCCCTCGACGACCTGAAGGAATACGTCCGCGACTACGGCGACCGCCTGGGTGTCGACGTTGAGAGCTTTTCCTCAAACTACGAAGGCGCGATCCTCGAATTCATCCACGAGTCAGCTTCACGCGTTGATGGTTACATCATCAATCCTGCAGGTCTGACCACGATCGGCGAAGGCGTTCGCCACGCCCTCGAAGACACAGGCCGGCCTGTGATGGAGGTGCACTTCGCCAACATCTCGGCGTCGGCCGGTGCATCCCGAGGGCTCGGTGGCGGCAGCATCCAGTCGAGCTTCAGCCACACTGCGACCGGCGTGACCTACGGCATGCGGCAGTACTCCTATATAGGGGCGCTCACGGCTCTCGTCTTCGGGCTCGACGACACCGGCTTCCTGGGTGCAGGGCCTGCAGCCGATGAGTAGCCACTGACGTGTCCAGTCGCCCGGTTGTAGCGCTGCACTCACTATTTTTCGATGGAACGATGTTCGACCAGCTGACCCTCGATGGCGTCACAGTGTCGGCCCCGGATCATCGCGGCCAGGGCAGTAACAGCGGGCAGCACACGAAGCTCTCGCTCGACGACCTCGCCGACGATGTCATAGCGCTGGTGCGCTCGCTCGATGCCGGGCCGGCCGACCTGATCGGGTCGTCGATGGGCGCATACGTTGCGATACTCGCCGCCGCGAAGGCGCCAGAACTGTTCTCGACGGCTGTGCTTTCGGCTGCGACGGGTGACGCGGAATCGCGCCCCGAGGTATTCGCGAAGCTGGAACAGCGCCTGCGCACCGAGCCTGCGAGCGACCTGGTCGACACGATCACCCACACGATGTTCGGGGACTCGTTCATCGCCAGCGACTCTGCAGGGCTGGGTCGCTGGCAGAAGCAGTTCGCTTCGCTGCCTGCAACGGTGGCGGATGCCGCGCACGAGGTGTTCGCCCGCGATGCGCTCTGGCCCGCGATCGACCGGCTCGAGCTGCCTATGCTGCTGCTCGCCGGGGAGCAGGATCATGCGAAGCGTCCGTCCGACATGTTCGCGATCGCTGAGAGAAAACCCGGCTCGGCCGTCGTGGTGATCGCCAAATCAGGCCACACGCCATTCGTCGAGCAACCGGCATCCGTCAGCGCGCTGATCAACCACTGGTGGCAGTACGCGCACGACTTGCATTTTCCTACCGAGAGAGCACGAGAGCAGCTATGACAACACCCACTGAAACCGCGGCGGCCCTGCCGTTCGACGATCTCGAGATAACCCCCCTGCACGCTTTCGACGCGGCCACTGGAACGCTGGCCGGTGGCCGTTGTTCCCAGTGCGACGCGCAGATGTTTCCGAAAGCCTTCATCTGCTTCTCGTGCATGAGCGACCAGGTTCTCGATGAGCCGCTGGTCGCTGAGGGCACCCTGTACTCATTCACGACCATCCACATATCACCCACCTTTGCCACCCCGTATTCGATCGGATACGTGGACCTGGTTTCGGGGGTGCGGGTTCTCGGCCAGCTCGCGGGTGAGGCCACGGACTTCAGCTGCGATTCACCGATGCACGCAATTGAAGACGAACAGGGTCCAACCGGCTGGGCATTCACGCCAACCGTGCAGCACATCGACCAGGAGCCGTCAGCATGAGCGAAGCATATGTAGTTGGCGGCGCGATGATCCCGATGGGAAAGCATCGCAATTCGTCGTACACGGGGCTGGCGGCCCCCGCCGTGAGGGCAGCCCTGCTCGACGCGGGCATCGCGCCGAGTGAGGTGCAGGAGGCATTCGTCGGGCACGCGTTCGGTGGCATGCTCACCGGCCAGCGCATCCTGAAGACGCTCGGCATCGGCGGCATTCCCATCACCAACGTCGACAACGCATGCTCAGGTGGGGCGACAGCGCTGCACGATGCGGTCGCCGCGATCAAGGATGGCCACGCTGAGATCGTGCTCGTCATCGGCGTAGACAAGCTCACCCAGTTCGGTGGCGGAACCCTGCCCCTCGTGCTCGAAGACCCAGAGGTGCAGCAGGGCGTCGTCATGCCCGCCATCTACTCCATGCGGGCGCAGCGATTTCTCCATGAACGGGATGCCACGGTTCGCGACCTTGCAGCGGTCACCGTCAAGGCGCGCAAGCATGCCTCGATGAACCCGTATGCCCAGTTTCGCCAGGAGGTCACGATCGACGAGGTGCTGGCCTCGCGACCCATCGCAGACCCGCTCACGCTGCTGCAGTGCTGCCCGACGGGCGACGGTGCTGCCGCGATCCTGGTCGTCTCCGAACGGGTGCGCAAGCGCCTCGGCAAGGCGGGCATGAGGGTGAGCGCGTCGGTGCTGCACTCCGGCGAATACCGCCCGGGCTTCAGGGACATGCTCCACCCCGACATCTCCTACAAGTCGGCGGCTGACGCCTATGCCCAGGCCGGCATCGGGCCAGACGACCTCGACCTGATCGAACTGCATGACGCGTTCACGATCGCGGAACTCATCTACTACGAAGCGCTCGGGCTCTGCGCGCCTGGCGACGCGGCTGGACTCAT
>JAODLU010000148.1 GCA_025464125.1 Microbacteriaceae bacterium
GCGAGCAGCTGGACCGGGCATCCAGTGTCGGCGTTCGCGGTGTTGTGCAGGTCGGCGGCGACCTCGCGACCTCCCGCTGGTCTGCCGAGATGGCGGCCAGGGAGCCGCGCATGCTGGCGGCCGTGGCCATCCATCCCAATGAGGCGCCGCGCTACGAGGCCGCAGGCGAACTCGATGCCGCTCTCGCCGAGATCGACGACCTGGCCGGGCGCCCGCGCGTGCGCGCAGTCGGCGAGACCGGACTCGACTTTTTTCGCACGGGGGAGGAGGGCAGGGCTGCCCAGTTCCGCTCGTTCGAAGCGCACATCGAGATCGCCAAGAAGCACGGCCTGGCGATGCAGATTCACGATCGGGATGCCCACGCCGAAGTGCTGGCAACGCTGCGCCGTGTCGGTGCCCCCGAGAAAACCGTCTTCCACTGTTTCTCCGGTGATGCCGAGATGGCCCGCATCTGTGCTGACAACGGCTGGTACCTCTCCTTCGCCGGAACTGTCACATTCAAGAACGCTGGCAACCTGCGCGAAGCCCTCGAAGCCATTCCGCGCAGCCAGGTGCTGGTCGAGACTGATGCCCCCTACCTCACGCCCGTTCCCTACCGCGGGCGCCCGAACGCGCCATACCTGATCCCCACCACCCTGCGCTTCATGGCGGATCACCTCGGAACCGATGTCGGCCTGCTCGCCGCACAGGTCTCCTCGAACACCGAGCTCGTCTACGGAAGCTGGGATGCCGAGCCCGTGATCCAGGAACTCGGCTCGCCATATGAGCCAGCCATCGACCCGTCAGACATCGCGTGATCGACCTCCCCGGCCGGGCGTGAGCGCCCTCCTGGGCCCGGCAGAGGTGCGAGATCTCGCAGAGCTGCTCGGCATCCAGCCGACGAAGAAACTCGGCCAGAACTTTGTTATCGACGGCAACACTGTGCGTCGCATCGTGAAGGCCGCAGCAATCCAGCCTGGACAGAGCGTTGTGGAGGTCGGCCCAGGGCTCGGGTCCCTGACGCTCGGGCTGCTGGAGCTCGGGGCATCCGTCGTCGCGGTCGAGATAGACAAGCGGCTTGCAGCCCAGCTGCCGGTCACGGTCGAGCAGTTTCAGCCGGGCTCCAACCTGACGGTGATAACGCAGGACGCGATGACGATCACCGAGCTTCCGAACGACCCGACGGCCCTCGTCGCCAACCTGCCGTACAACATCTCTGTGCCAGTGCTGCTGCACTTTCTCGAACACTTTCCCCGCATTCTCACCGGGATGGTGATGGTGCAGGCCGAGGTCGGGCAGCGCATCGCCGCGACACCCGGCTCCAAGATCTACGGCAGCCCAAGCGTCAAGGCAGCGTGGTACGGCCACTGGCGCACCGCCGGAATGGTGAGCAGGCAGGTGTTCTGGCCGGTGCCCAACGTCGACTCGATCCTCGTGGCCTTCGCGCTGCGGGAGACGTCGATCGGCACCGAGCAGGAACGGCTGGCCACCTTCGCACTCGTGGATGCCGCGTTCCAGCAGCGCAGGAAGATGCTGCGGCAGTCGTTGTCTGTGGTGCTCGGCGACAGCGGAGCGGCATCCGTCACCATGGAGGCCGCCGGCATCGCGCCGACAGCCCGCGGTGAGCAGCTGACCGTCGACGACTTCCTCGCAATAGCCCGCCAGCACCTCGGGTAAGTTGGAACCATGACCACCTCGGCCGCACCAAAGGTGGTGCACGCACGGGCACCGGGAAAGATCAACGTCTTCCTGAAGGTCGGCGCCCTGCTCGAAGACGGCTACCACGACGTGGCGACCGCCTTCCAGGCCGTGTCGCTCACCGAAGAGGTGCGTGCGGTTGCCGCAGACGACTTCTCGGTCAGCTTCTCCGGTTCCGTCGACACATCAGGGCTGAGCACAGACGGCACGAACCTCGCCATCAAGGCTGCAACCCTCCTCGCCCGTCGCACCGGCTATCGCAAGGGCGTCCACCTCGAGATCGAGAAGAACGTTCCGATCGCCGGTGGCATGGGCGGTGGGTCAGCGGATGCCGCAGCCACCCTCCTCGCCTGCGACACGTTGTGGGGCACCGACCTCAGCCGTGAGGAGCTGCTCGACCTCGCAACCCAGCTCGGGTCAGACGTACCATTCGCGTTCACCGGCGGCACGGCGATCGGCACCGGGCGCGGCGACCAGCTCAGCCCTGCGCTCGCCAAGGGCCAGTTCCAGTGGGTGCTCGCTCTCGCCGGTTTCGGCATGAGCACGCCGGATGTCTACAGCGAACTGGATCGTCACCGCGACCGTCATTCGCAGGACATCTTTCCGGCACAGCCGCAGCCGCAGGTAGACACAGGGGTGCTGCAGGCACTTCGCGCCGGCGACCCGCACATGCTCGCCGAGGTGCTTCACAACGATTTGCAGGCACCGGCGCTGCACCTGGAACCGCAGCTGGCCTCCGTGATCGAACTGGGTGAAGAAAACGGCGCGCTCGCGGGAATTATCTCCGGCTCTGGCCCGACAGTCGCCTTCCTTGCGGCCGATCTCGACAGCGCGCTCGAACTGCAGATCGCGCTGAGCGCCGCACGCCTGACCGTTGTTCGGGCCACCGGACCCGTGCATGGCGCACGGATAGTGAACGTCTAGACGTTTTCCGAGCTTGCGTGCATATCCTGAGGGAGTGAAACCAACAGGGGCACGCAACGTTCGCCTCTTCGCCGCCCTCATGGGCGTGTCTGCCGCAGCCGTCGTGCTCGGTGTCGCCGAAGTACTGAGCCTCTTCTTCGGCACGGCTGGCAGCCCCATCTTCGCCGTCGGATCCCTCGTCATCGACCTGGTTCCACCCGGCGTGAAAGACATGGTCATCGCGCTCTTCGGCACGGGTGACAAGGCTGCGCTGCTCACCATCCTCGGAATCGTGATCGTGGTGCTTGCGGGCCTTGCCGGAATTCTTGAGGCACGAAGGCCACCGCTCGGCATAGTGGTGTTCGGCGTCGCGGCAGTGCTGGCCGTCGTGGCGGTGGTTACGCGGGCCGGGGCATCCGGATTCAATGGTGTGCCAACCGTGGTCGGTGCAGTCGTCGGCGTCGTGCTGCTGCGCATCGGCATCCAGCGGCTGGAGCGCTGGCGGGTCTTCGAAGAAAAACGGTCGTCGGTGGTCACCCGTTCTGGATCGGTTGCCCGCGGCCCGCAACTCGAGCGCCGCAGCTTCCTGTCGCTTGCAATCGTGGCCGGGGGCATCGCGATCGCGGCCGGCGCCGGTGCGCGCGTCTTCAACTCGATGACAACCGCCGTGACCGAGGCCCGCAGCAAGCTGAAGCTGCCGAAGGCGACGGTGGCGGCGGATCCGGTGCCAGCCGGCGCCGAACTCGGCCTCGACGGGCTGACCCCGTACGTCACGCCGAACAGCGAGTTCTATCGCATCGACACCGCGCTGCAGGTGCCATCGGTGGACGCTGACAAGTGGAAGCTCAAGATCACCGGCATGGTCGAGAACGAGGTCGAGATCGACTTCGCCGAGCTGCTGGCCCTGCCGCTGGAAGAGCATATGGCCACCCTCGCGTGCGTCTCGAACGACGTCGGCGGCGACCTCATCGGCAACGCGCTCTGGCTCGGCTACCCCATCCGTGAACTGCTGAAGCGGGCGGTTCCGAAGGCTGGCGCAGACATGGTGCTCTCCACGAGCATCGACGGATTCACTGCGGGCACCCCCCTGGCCGTGCTGCAGGATGAGGGCACAGAGGCCCTCCTCGCCGTCGGCATGAACGGGGAACCGCTGCCGCTCGCGCACGGCTTCCCCGTGCGCATGGTGGTGCCCGGTCTCTACGGCTACGTCTCCGCAACGAAGTGGGTAGTGCAAATGGAGGTGACCAGGTTCGCCGATGCCCAGGGCTACTGGACTCCGCGCGGCTGGGACGCGAAAGGTCCCGTGAAACTGTCATCCCGCATCGACACCCCGCGCGACGGCGCGAGGGTCGGTTCAGGCGAGATCGCCATCGCCGGTGTCGCATGGGACCAGCACGTCGGCGTCGCCTCCGTCGACGTGAAGGTCGACGACGGCCCGTGGCTGCCGACGACCCTCGCTGACTCAGTCTCGGCAGACACCTGGCGGCAGTGGGTCTACCGCTGGACGCCGACCAAAGGCTCCCACGACATCTTCGTGCGCGCGACGAACGTCGAGGGCGACAGCCAGAACGAGGCATACAGACCCCCGGACCCGAACGGCTCAGAGGGCTGGCACTCGGTGACGGTGACGGTCGGATGATGCGGCTCCCCGAGCGGCTCCGCCGCTAGGGGCTGCGCCCCGCCCTGCGCGCCCCGCCCCGCCCTGCGCGCCCCGCCCTGCGCGCCCCGCCTCGCCTGCCCCGCCACCACATCCCCACCGAGTGCGCACCAGATGTCGTGTCGATTCCATCGACACAGCATCTATTGCGCAGTCGAGCTGCCCGAGCGAGCGCTTGCGCAGTCGAGTTGCCCGAGCGAGCGCCCGGTCGGCAGCGACAACGTGTGGAGCGACTCGGCGCCGAAGGCGGGGCATCCGCCACCATGGGCGAATGAGGCCGCGACCCCTTCCAGACCAACTCGATTCGAGCGCATTCACGACAGCGGATGCTCGCGCAGCAGGCATCACGACCGGGCGGCTGCGTGCGGCGGATCTCCGCGCGCCGCACCGCGGAGTGAGAGTCTCCACGACCCTGCCCGGTGATCTCGTGGCCGAGTACGAAGCGCGGATGCCGTCGCGCGAGTTCTTCAGCCATGCGACCGCCGCGCGCATATACGGGATTCCGGTGCCTGCGGGCATGGCGAAAGCTGCTCTCCACGTGAGCGTGCTCATGCCAGGTGCGGCTCCGCGGACACGAGGCGTCGTCGGGCACAGGCTCACCGGGCCGGTTTCGCGGCGGACTCACCACGGGCATCCAGTAATCAGCCCTGCTCTGGCCTGGGCGCAACTCGCGAGTGGCGCCGCGCTCGACGACCTGGTCGTCGCGGGTGATTACCTGGTGGCGCGCAAGCATCCACTGTGCACGCTCGCCGAACTCAACGCCGTGCTGCGGGCCACATCGCGGGGCGTGAAAAAGCTTCGGATGGCGCTGGCGTTGATTCGACCCGGCGTCGATTCGCCGATGGAGACCCGACTCCGACTCCTGATTTGCCGGGCGGGACTGCCGGAGCCAGTGATCGGGCACACGGTGCGGGATGCCGCCGGCGGCCACGTTGCGACACCAGACCTCGCATATGTGGAGCACAGGATCGCGATCGAGTACGAGGGTGAGGTCCACCGCACCGATCGACACGTGTACCTCTCCGATATTGAGCGGCGCGATGAGCTGGAGCGGGCGGGATGGCACGTGGTGAGGGTGGTCGCGCATCACGTCTACGTGCAACCTGGCCCTCTCGCGGCCCGGATCGCACGTGCACTCGAACTTCGAGGGTCGAGTGCGCACCAGATGTCCTCTCCCGATGGCTGACACAGCATCTACTGCGCACTCGGCGGGTGTGGGATGCCGCGGGGCGGCCGCCCCGGCGCGGGCATGCGGGCGGCCCCCCGCGGCCACGGCGGCAGTACCCCGCCGCATCCCGGCTAA
>JAODLU010000154.1 GCA_025464125.1 Microbacteriaceae bacterium
TTAAGGCCGCTGGCCTTTTAAGGCGCCCCCGCCCCTGCGGCGCCCACACTCCGGCGCCGTACACGCCGTGTCACAGCCCGCGTGCCTAAGAACCGAGAGTCAGCGCCTGACCTTGTTGGCACTGTCCCACTCGCGGCGCAGCACCGGCAACACCTCTGAACCCAGCAGTTCGAGTTGCTCGAGCACGATCTCGATCGGGATGCCGCCCCCATCCACCAGGAACAGCTGGCGCTGGTAGCTGCCGTAGTACTCGCGCATGGTCAGGTACTTGTCGATGATCTGCTGGGGGCTGCCGACGGCGAGCGCCGTGGCATCCATCGCCTGCTCCAGCGACCCGATGTTCTCGTAGATGCCCATGTTGGCGTAGTGCGGTCGGTACTCGGCGATCGCGTCCTGCGAGCGAGCCCGCACGAAGGCCTGTCCGCCGGCGCCGACTATTGCGGTATCCGCTGGCCCGTGCCCGTAATGCTCGAACCGCTCCCGATAGAAGTTGACCAGGCGTTCGAAATGCGACATGTGCATGAACAGGTTGTTGGCGAAGAACCCGTCGCCATAGAAGGCTGCCTGTTCGGCGATCTCAGGCGAACGAATGCTGCCGTGCCAGACGAATGGCGGGGAGTCGTCGAGCGGCCGCGGCGTTGAGGTGAAGCCACGAAGCGGTGTGCGAAAGCGGCCCTCCCAGTCCACGGCCTCCTCGCGCCAGAGCCGATGCAGCAACGCGTAGTTCTCGATGGCCAGGGCGATGCCGTCTCGCAGGTCCTTGCCGAACCACGGGTACACCTCTGCGGTGTTGCCGCGGCCGAGCATGAGGTCCAGGCGGCCGCCGGATAGGTGCTGCAGCATCGCATAGTCTTCCGCGATCTTCACCGGGTCGTTCGTGGTGATGAGCGTGGTCGAGGTGCTGAGCTTCAGTGTCGAGGTCTGGCCGGCGATGTAGCCGAGGATCGTGGTCGGCGAACTCGGCACGAAGGGCGGGTTGTGGTGCTCACCGATCGCGAAGACCTCGAAGCCCACCTCTTCTGCCTTGCCGGCGATCGCGACGATGTCCATCAGGCGACTGTGCTCGGTGGCCGGGTTGGAGCGAGCTGGCGTCACATCTCCCACACTGAAGATGCCGAACTCGACACTCATCGTGCCCAGCCAGCCTGCGCGCCACCGAGCGGTCTTCCCGCATCTCCGTAGAGTGAACTGAGGCCGGAAGGGGTCACCATGAGCGAGCACGGCGATGCGGTAGTCGCTTGGGAAGCGCTGTTCCGGGCCCAGGTCTCAGTGATGCGCTACCTCAATTCGGAGTTTCCCGTCGGCGAGCTCTCGCTGAACGAATACGACGTGCTCTTCAACCTATCCCAGCAGCCGGAACGACGTTTGCGCATGCGTGGACTGAACCAGCACCTGCTCATCACCCAGCCGAGCGTGAGCCGCCTGGTCGACAGGCTGGCGGCCCGCGCGCTCGTGGAAAAGGTGGATGACCCAGCCGATGCGCGCGGTGTCATCGTGCACCTCACCGACGCTGGGTTCGCGCTATTCCGCAAGGTCGCGCAGGGCCACATGGCCTCTATACGCACGCGGGTAGGCGGGGCGCTGAATGCCGACGAACTCGACACTCTGACCGATCTCTGCACGAGACTGCGGTTGCATCCGGAGCCTGCGGGCTGAGCCTTCGGCTGGCTGGAAACCGCGCGTACTGTGTGCCCGGTGAGTGCATCCGAGGGCCCGAGTATCGTCTGGCTGCGTGACGATCTGCGGGTGCAGGACAACCCGGCGCTGGCCGCCGCTGCGAAGCGGGGTGAGCCCGTCGTGGTGCTTTTCGTGCTCGACGAGGAGACGTCGGGCATCCGTCCCCTCGGTGGTGCGAGCCGGTGGTGGCTGCACAACAGCCTGGCCTCGCTCGCCAAATCAATCGACGATCTTGGTGCGTCCCTGGTGCTGCGACGGGGTGCTGCCGCAGACGTAATACCGGCGTTCGTCGATGAGGTGGGTGCTGGCGCGATCTTCTGGAACCGTCGTTACGGAGGCGCCCAGCGGGAGGTGGATGCCTCGCTAAAAAGCTCCCTGCGTGAGCGCGGCCTCGACGTACAGAGCTTCCATGCGAACGTGTTGCATGAACCGTGGACTGTGCTCACCGGTGCCGGAACCCCGTTCCAGGTCTTCACGCCATATTGGAAAGCTTCTCTGGCTCTCGGTGATCCGCGCAAGCCACTCGCAGCGCCGAAATCGCTGCACGGTGTGCCGAAGGTTGGCAGCGACGAGCTCGACGAATGGCAGCTGCTGCCCACCCGACCGGACTGGGCGGAGGGGCTGCGCGAGGCCTGGACCCCCGGTGAGCGGGCTGCTCACGATCGGCTCGAGCACTTTGTCAGCACCGATCTCCACGACTATGCCGACGGTCGCGACCACCCGTCGGAGGACGGCACGTCGCACATGTCGCCCAGCCTTCGCTTCGGCGAGATCAGTCCATTCCAGCTGTGGCACCGCCTGCGCGGGGTAACCGGCGGCCCGGCATACCTGCGGGAGGTGGGCTGGCGCGACTTCAACTGGAACATCCTCTTCCACCAGCCTGACCTGCACGAGACGAACGTGCACCGCGAGTTCGACGCCTTTCCGTGGGAGAAGCCGTCAGCCAAAGACCTGAAGGCCTGGCAGCAGGGAAACACCGGCATCCCGCTCGTCGACGCAGGTATGCGGCAGCTGTGGCGCACGGGCTATATGCACAATCGCGTGCGCATGGTCGCGGCCTCGTTCTTGATCAAAAACATGCTGGTGGACTGGCGCGTCGGCGAGAGCTGGTTCTGGGACACCCTGGTCGACGCAGATGAGGCCAATAATCCCGCCAACTGGCAGTGGGTCGCGGGGTCTGGGGCAGATGCCGCCCCTTACTTCCGCGTCTTCAATCCCGAGTTGCAGGCGCAGAAGTTCGACGCTCACGGCGACTACCAGCGCAGGTGGGTGCCTGAGCTTGGCACTGATGAGTACCCGGAGCCGATCGTCGACCTGAAGGAGTCCCGCGCTGACGCCCTCCGCGCGTACGAACTCGTCAGGCAGTCGGGCGGGCGCCGATAGTCGAGACGGCCAGCGCACCCGTTGCCACACCCGCGGCCACTGCGGCGAGCTCATCGCCGGTCAGCACCCATTCGGCGAGAAAGCCGGCCGCGAACGCGTCTCCGGCACCGGTCGGGTCAACAACCTTTGCGGCAATGGAGTCGACAATGGCGAGCGGATGCCCGCGCCGCGCCAGAACCACCCCGTCGGTGTCGAGTGTCAGCGCCACAACACGGAACTGCTCGAGCAGTGCCTCGGCGACGGATTCAGCGTGCACGAGCCCGGTGAGCAGGCGCCCCTCTTCCAGGTTCGGGAAGATGATGCTCGCGCCGTGTACTGCGGCGAGAAACCTGTCGACGCCGAAGTCGGCGATGAATCCAGCCGAGCCCGGGTCGACCGAGACCTGCACACCGCGGGCGGCGGCCCGCTGCAACAGGCGCCGCGCTGCGCTGTCGTCTGGCCGACCGAAAAGGCTGTAGCCCGTGAAATGAAGGAGGGCTGCTGAATCGAGCAGCGAGTCGGGGACCGCATCCGGCGACATCGCCGCGTTGGCTCCCGTCTGCGTGAGCATGGTGCGCTGCTCGCCCTGCACGATCACGACGATCGCGCCGGTCGGCAGGGACTCATCGCCGACCAGATGGGACGTGACACCGGCAGCAGAAAGGTAGTCGCTGTGCCTGGCGACGTCGGCAGAGCCGACCACTCCGACGAAGTCGACCGCAGCCCCCAGCGTGCCCATCCACGCCGCGACGTTCGCGGCGGACCCACCGGGCATCGTGCGGATCGAGGAGACCGTGTCGGTGTCCGCACGAATCTCGCCGGACGGGATGACGACCACATCGTCGATCACGTCACCGAAGACGACGATGCGACCTGCGCTACTCACGCGGCTCAGGCACGCTGCAGCGCCGACCATTCGGTGGCGATGGATGCCGCGAGCCGCACGTTGTTGCGGGCGAGGTCGAGGTTCACTTCCAGGCTGCGACCGTCCGAGGCGTTCACAATGTAGCCGAGCAGGAAAGGGGTCACAGCCTTGCCGTGCATCCCGGCCTCGTCAGCTGCAGCCAGCGCCTCGAGCAGCACGCGGTCGTGCTCAGTCGGATCCCACTGCTGCTCGAGCGGGATGGGATTGGCAACGACGATGCCCTGGCCGTGACCGAGAGCGTCCTGGCTTCGCATGATTGCCGCAACCTGCGCCGCGGAATCCACCGACCAGTCGATGGTGTGAGCGGATTCGGTGAGCCAGAAGCTGGGGAAGATGTTCGTGCGGTAGCCGACGACGGGCACGCTGAGTGTCTCGAGGCGCTCGAGAGTTGCGGCGATGTCGAGCACGGACTTGACGCCAGCGCAGACAACCGTGACCGGCGTGACCGCGATGGTCGACAGGTCTGCGGACTCGTCGAAGGTGAGGTTCGCGCCGCGGTGCACTCCGCCGAGGCCGCCGGTTGCGAAGACCCTGACACCCGCCAGTGATGCGAGGTGCGCGGTTGCAGCTACCGTCGTTGCGCCGGATGCCCCGCTCGCCGCCAGCACCGGAATGTCTCGCACGCTCGCCTTGACGAGCTCCTCTTCCGCGATGCGGCGCACGCCCTCAGCGTCGAGTCCGATCTGCGGAACACCATCGAGGATCGCGATGGTCGCTGGGGTTACCCCCGCCTCGAGCAGGATGCTTTCGAACTCCTGCGCTGCCTCGTGATTGCGTGGGCGGGGCAGGCCGTGGGAAATGATGGTCGATTCGAGAGCGACAATCGGCGTCTTGTTTTCGAGAGCGGTGGCGACGGCATCGGAGACCGTGAAGGGAAAATTCATAGTCCGCCAGTTTAGCGGGAGCGGCGGTCGGGCAAGCAGCGGACCGGGGCCAGCTGCCTCAGAGGAGCGAGGCGCCGGACGCCTCCCGCACAAGACCGCTCTCGAGGATCACCCGCGCGGTGGTTTCGTAGTGCTTGCGCAGCAGTGCCGCGACCCGTGGCGCATCGCGATCGAGGGCAGCGGCGAGAATCGCAGCGTGCTCCTTCTCTACATTGCGCACGGCGGCGGCCCTGGAGGGCGCCGCCCAACGGCGGTACAGGTCGGTGGAGTCCGAGAGATAACTGGAGAAGTCGATCAGCACGGGAACCCCGCACGCCTCGATCAGCTTGGAGTGGAAGGCGCGGTGAACATCGCTCCAGGCCTCCGCGACGTGCTCAGGGTCATTTGGTCCGCGTCGCGGGGTGCGGGAGAGCTGGTGATGGGCCGCGATCAGTTCCGACTCCCAGGTGATGTCGCCCCTCTCCACTGCGAGCTCGACCGCGTGGGCTTCAGTGCGGCAGCGCACCTCGGTGAGGTCGCTCAACTCGTGGGTCGAGAGCAGTGGCACGAAGAATCCGAGGTTGGGTTTCACGACGATCAGCTTCTCGCCGGCGAGCCTGGTCAGGGCTTCACGGATGACGGTGGTGCTCGTTTCGTAGAGCTCGGCGAGCACGGCTGGCATGAGCTTTTCGCCCGGCACCCAGCGGCCGGCGACGAGTTCTTTGCGAATGTGCTCGTGCGCTCCCCTGCCACGTGCCAGTAGCTTGGAGGTCTCGGCCATGTCCATAGTGTAGCCGCGCGCGAATATACTGCAGCAATAGGGGCAGAATATATGATCGCTTGACGTATGGATTCTGACTGACCAAGCTTTACCTGAGATCCGGCAATGCAGCCGGCAGCCGTGGAGGTACGCGCAATGCCTGAAGACACGAACCAGCTCGACCTCCTGGTGCTCGGCGGTGGCGGGGCAGGGCTTGCGGCCGCGGCATCCGCTGCTTCGGTCGGTGCGAGGGTTCTCGTTCTCGAGAGCGAGTCGGCAGTCGGCGGATCCACGAAGCTCTCATCCGGCCTCTTCAGCGCAGCAGGCACCAGCGTGCAGAAGGCGATGGGCATCGCAGACAGCCCCGACCTCTTCTACCAGCACTACATGGACCTCAATGGATGGCGCATGAACTCGGGTCTGATTCGCGCATTCTGTGAGGCGGCAGCACCCACCCTCGAATGGCTGATCAGCCTGGGCGTGCAGATTCCGCCCACCGTCTCGCATAACGGCCACGAGCCCGGGCTCAACCAGGCCGGGGTTGGGGACATCTGGCGCGCACACTCCCCGGCAGGCCAGGGCGCTGGCGTCGTAGAGGTGCTCGACAAGGCGGCGACCGACCTCGGCGTGACAATCGAGTTCAACAGCCGTGCTGACCGCCTGATCGTCGAAGACGGAGTAGTTGTCGGCGCAGCTGTCGGTGACCGCGAATATCGCGCACGGGCGGTGCTCGTCGCCACCGGCGGCCTCTCCCACGATCGTGACCTGCTGACCGAGTTCTACCCTCGCGCGGTCGCATCGTCGAACCTCTTCGAGGTTGCAGCACCGGGAAGCCGCGGCGACCACATCCGTTTCGGCAGGTCTGTCGGCGCCGACATCAGCGGCGCCGGGCGCGGGCTGCTGCTGCTGACGGCCGACTTCCAACAGCACCACCACTGGGAGGCCGGGTTCCCGCCGAAATCCCGCATCTACATCAACCAGGCCGGCCGTCGCTTCACGAACGAGGACGTGTCGTATTCGGTCTCGACGGGCATCTTCGACGCAGAAGGCGGATGGGCCTGGTCCATCTTCGACGAGAACGGTCGCCTCTCCCTCACCGACGAGTACCTCGACTGGACGCCTGAAGTAATCGCGCGCGAGGCTGCGGCTGGCGTCACCACCGTGAAAGCTGACACCCTCGAAGGACTCGCCGAGGTGACCGGGCTGCCGCTGGCTGCGCTCGAGGCATCCATCGCCCGCTGGAACACCGAACTCGGTTCCACAGGCGAGGACCCGCACTTCTTCAGGCACCTCACCCTGGCCACCAAGGGCGCAAAGCCCGAGGCCCTGCCCCGCATTGAGACCGGTCCCTTCTATGCGGTGAAGATGCGGCCCAGCGAACTGATCTGCACGCACGCGGGTCTTGCGATCGACGAGTCCGCGCGAGTCCTCGACGAGATCGGCAATCCCATCCCGGGTCTTTACGCGGCCGGCGAAGCTGGCGGTGGCGTGCTCGGAGACAGCTACGTCGGCGGCGGCAACTCGGTCGCGAACGCATTCACCATGGGCCGCATCGCCGGCCTCGCAGCCGCGCGACAGCTCGCAACCGCAGGAAGGAACTGACCCATGCCCTTCGGATCAATCAGCGCCATGGGTCACATGGCTTTCCAGACCACGAAGCTCGAGCAGTCGGTCTTCGACGCGACGAAGGTGCTCGGCCTTCGCGAAGTCGAGCGGGTCGACGGCGTCTCGTACCTTGCGGCAGCATCCGTGCACCACGAGCTGATGTACATCGACTCGGCGGTGGACGGCGTCGACCACATCGGACTTGTTGCGAGGGACGAGGAGGCGCTCGCCGACATCCACTCTCGGGTTGTCGCCGGCGGCTACACGGTCATCAGCGAGGTGCCCCTCGAGACAGGTATCGAGAAGGGCTTCGCATTCATCGGCCCTGAAGACTTCGTCTACGAGATATACCTCGGCATGCACGAGGTCGCCCCGACCCACAGCACTTTCGGCCCTGACCGCTTCGGGCATATCAACCTTCACCCGAAAGACGTCAACGCTTCGCTGCGGTTTCTCGAGGACATCCTCGACTTCAGGGTTTCGGACGTCATCGGCGACGACTTCGCGTACTTCCTGCGCTGCAACGCCGACCACCACGGCATCGCGCTGATCGCGGGCAGGGGTTCGCTTCACCACCACGCCTGGCAGACCCAGAACATCGCGGATCTCGGCAAACTCGGCGACAGGCTCGACCTGCTGCGGCGCCAGCTCATCTGGGGTCCGGTGCGCCATGGCGCAGGCCATAACATCGCCGCCTATTTCATCGAGCCGGTCGGCGATGTGATCGAGCTCTACACGGACCTCGAGCAGATCTACGACGACGACAGGCCGCCGGTTATCTGGGGCGCCGATGACAACCGCTGGTTCAACCGGTGGGGTGCATACCGCGGGCAGGACTTCCGCGACCACGGTGCGTTCCCTGTGCCGAGGCTGACCAAATGACCGCACGCACCAGCTCAAGGAAGGCATCCGAATGAAGTTCGCCAGCTATACGACCGGCAACGGCGACGCAACGTGGGGGGCTGAACTCGACGGCACGCTGTACGACCTCGGCCCGAGTGGCACGGGGCTCGCGACTTCGCTCAAAGATGCGGTCACCCGCGGTCTCGTCACGGGAACGGTGGATGTCACTGGTGCGCCAGCGGCGAGCGCCGACTCGGTCACCCTGCTGCCCGTGATTCCCGACCCCGCCAAGATCATCTGCATCGGGGTCAACTACAGCTCGCATCGTGACGAGGTCGGCAAGCCCGGGCCGGACGCCCCGACAGTCTTCACGCGCTTTGCGGACACGCAGATGGGAAGCGGCGCTGCAGCGGTTCGACCAGCGACCACCACGCAGTTCGACTACGAGGGTGAACTCGCCCTGGTCATCGGCTCGCCAGCTTTCCACGTTGCCGAGGCCGATGCGTGGAGTGTCGTGGCCGGCTTCGCGCCGTACAACGACTTCAGCGTGCGGGACTGGCAGAAGGCCGCATCCCAGTGGATCCCCGGCAAGAACTTTCCAGACACCGGCGGGTTCGGTCCGTACTTCACCCCCGTCGGAGACGTCAGCGACTTCGAAGCGCTCACGCTGGAGACACGCGTGAACGGCGAAGTGAGGCAGTCAGCGACGCTGGCCGACCTGATATTCACCGTGCCGCAGATCATTGCCTACGTGACGGGATTCACCGCGCTCGCGCCTGGTGATGTCATCGTCACCGGCACGCCAGGCGGCGTCGGCATGTTCATGAAGCCACAGGGCTTCATCGTCGCGGGGGATGTGGTCGAGGTCGAGATCAGCGAGCTCGGCGTGCTGCGCAACCATGTGACCCAGGACTGAGACCGGAGCAATGGTCGTGGCCGCAACTGCCGAGTTCGATACCGACGTGCTCATCGTCGGCACCGGACCGACCGGCGGCGCTGCAGCACTTGCGCTTGCCACGTACGGCGTCTCGGTGCATGTCATCACGCGCTACCGCTGGCTGTCGAACACACCCCGTGCGCACATCACGAACCAGCGCACCATGGAAGTTCTTCGCGACCTCGGGGTCGAACGCGAGCTCGCGAGGTTCGGCTCAGACTGGAAGCTGATGGGAGACACTCTCATCACGACGAGCCTGGCCGGCGAGGAGCTCGCCCGAATCCGCGCGTGGGGCACCGGGGACGAACGCCATGGCGATTACGTGCTCGCCAGCCCCTGCGAAATGATGGATGCCCCCCAGCCGTTCATGGAATCGGTGCTGCTCGAGAACGCCCTCGCCCGAGGCGCAACCGCATCATTCAGCACCGAATATCTCGGACACGTTCAGGATTCCACCGGAGTCGACGTGCGCATGCAGGACCGACTGACCGGCCGCGAGTACACGGTGCGCGCCCGCTACCTGATCGGTGCTGACGGCGCGCGATCCCAGGTGGCCGAAGACCTGCAGCTGCCGATTGACGGCACGATGGGCCGGGGTAACACCGCGTACGTGCAGTTCACTGCAGACCTCACCCGCTTCGTGCAGCACCGGCCGAGCATCCTCTACTGGATCCTGTCGAGGGCTTCGAGCCACGGCGAGATCGGGCTCAGCCTGCTGCGGGCGGTCTCACCGTGGACCGAGTGGATCACCGGGTGGGGTTACGACCCGGCTGATGGCGAACCGGATGTCGACGACGCAACGGTGATCGAACGCATCCGCACACTGGTCGGCGACCCGACCCTCGAGGTGACACTGGGCGCGAAGTCCACTTGGCAGGTGAACGAGGCATATGCCACCGAATATTCGCGCGGCCGTGTCTTTTGCGGTGGTGACGCGGTGCACCGCCACCCCCCATCCGGCGGTCTCGGCTCGAACACCTGCATCCAGGACGCGTTCAACCTGGCCTGGAAGCTCGCCTTCGTGCTCGCGGGAGATGCCGCAGAGTCGCTGCTCGACTCATACAGCAGCGAGCGAGCGCCGGTCGGCAGGCAGGTCGTCGAACGGGCGAACCAGTCCCGGCGGGACTTCGGTGCGCTGCGGGAGGCTCTCGGTGCAGGGGCGAAGGATCCGGATGCCGCGCTCGCAACGATTCGCGACCCCGGCCAGCAGGGTGTTGCAGCTCGCGACGCGCTGGTCGCCGCCGTCGAGCTGAAGGACTACGAGTTCAACGCTCACGGCGTCGAGGGAAACCAGCGCTACGAGTCCGGCGCGATCCTTGCTGGCACTACTGATGCCGAGGAATGGGAGCGTGATCCCGAGCTCTACCTGCAGCCCTCGACACGTCCAGGAGCGAAGCTGCCCCACGCCTGGCTTGTCGGCCGCGACGGAAAACGGCTGTCAACGCTCGACATCGTCGGCCACGGCTCGTTCACCCTGGTCACCGGCCTGGCTGGAGTGCACTGGCAGTCGGCCGCAGCGGCGCTCGACCTGTCGTACCTGCGGGTGGCGGTGATTGGCTCACCCGATGCCCAGGACCTTTACGGCGAATGGCATCGCAGGCGAGAGATCGCAGAGAGCGGATGCCTTCTCGTCAGGCCCGACGGCTACATCGCCTGGCGCATGAGCGAAGCGCTCGACAGCGCATCCGAAGCAGAAGC
>JAODLU010000169.1 GCA_025464125.1 Microbacteriaceae bacterium
TGGCTGTGTTCCATCCCAAGGGTGGAATCGTTCGTGCCGAAATCGAGAACTACATGCGGCAGATGCTGCTCGCGCACGACTACGACCTTGTGAATACTCCCCACATCACCAAGGCGCACCTGTTCGAAACCAGCCAGCACCTCAACTGGTACAAGGAGGGCATGTTTCCTCCGATGCACCTCGACGAGGAGACAGACGCAGAGGGCAACATCACCCGGCAGGGCCAGGATTACTACCTCAAGCCGATGAACTGCCCGATGCACAATCTCATTTATCGGGCGAGAGGCCGCAGCTATCGTGAGCTGCCGCTCCGGCTCGCGGAGTTCGGCACGGTCTATCGCTACGAAAAGAGTGGCACCCTGCAGGGGCTCACACGCGTGCGTGGCCTAACCCAGGACGACGCGCACGTCTATGTCACCGAAGACCAGGTAAAGGCCGAGGTGGCGAGCCAGCTGGAATTCGTGTTCGAGGTGCTGCGAGGCTACGGGCTCGACGACTTTTACCTTGAGTTGTCGACCAGGGATCCCGACAAGTCCGTCGGCACCGATGAGCAATGGCAGGTTGCCACCGATACGCTCCGTGAGGTGGGTGGAAGTTCAGGCCTCGAACTGGTCGACGACCCGGGCGGGGCAGCGTTTTACGGTCCGAAGATCTCGGTTCAGGCGCGGGATGCGATCGGTCGCACCTGGCAGCTCTCCACGGTGCAGCTCGACTTCAACCAGCCTGAGCTCTTCGAGCTGGAATACACGGCTGCTGACGGCACGCACCAGCGGCCGGTGATGATCCACCGGGCTCTGCTCGGATCGATCGAGCGCTTCTTCGCGATCCTGCTTGAGCACTACGCCGGAGCGTTCCCCGTCTGGCTTTCTCCGGTGCAGGTGGTGGGCATCCCCGTGGCTGAGCAGTACGAAGAGTACCTTGCGGGCATCCTCGGCCAGTTGAAGAAGCTGGGCGTACGCACCGAACTCGATGCGTCATCAGACAGGATGCCCAAGAAGATCCGCACGTGGACCTTGCAGAAGGTGCCGTTCTAACTGATCGCCGGCGAAGAGGATCGCGCGGCAGGAGCCGTGAGCTTCAGGTTCCGTGACGGCCACCAGGAGAACGGCATCCCGATCGCTGAAGCGATCGACAGGATCACCAGTGCGATCGCGACGAAAGCCCAGGTCTGATGGACGAGGGCCTCGAAGTCCAGTCTTCGCTCGACTTCGCCGGGGTGCCTGACGCGTTCCAGCGGTTGTGGACCCCTCACCGGCTGGTCTATATAGAGGCAGGGCCCGGGCCGCACACCGAGAACTGCCCATTCTGCGCTGCTCCGGGGCTCACCGACGAGCAGGGACTGATTGTCGCCCGCGGCGAGCACTGTTACGTGCTGCTCAACCTCTATCCATACAACTCTGGACACCTGCTCGTGTGCCCGTATCGCCACGTTGCGACTTATGACCTGGCGACGCCCGAGGAGGTCGCGGAGATGGGTAGCCTCACGCAGGTGGCAATGCGGGTTCTCGAAGAGACCTCGCACTGCGACGGATTCAACATCGGAATGAACCAGGGCAGGGTCGCGGGCGCCGGCGTAGCCGAACACCTGCACCAGCACATAGTGCCGCGCTGGGCCACCGACGCCAATTTTTTCCCGATCATTGGCCGCACGAAGGCGATTCCGAAGCTGCTCGGCGACGTGCGGCGGGAAGTCGCGGCAGCGTGGCCTCCAGCCAGTGCGGAATAGAATGTAACGGCTTCGCGAATCCGGCGAAGCACCCAGAGAGGCAATCGTGACCGACAGCAATACTTCCCCGTCCACCGGCTCGAGCCGCGTTAAGCGCGGTCTCGCCGAGATGTTGAAGGGCGGTGTCATCATGGACGTCGTCACCGCAGAACAGGCCCGCATAGCTGAAGACGCCGGCGCAGTTGCCGTCATGGCTCTTGAGCGAGTGCCAGCCGACATCCGTTCCCAGGGCGGCGTCGCCCGCATGAGCGATCCCGATCTCATTGATGCGATCATCGCCGAGGTCTCCATTCCGGTCATGGCGAAGGCGCGGATCGGGCATTTCGTCGAGGCGCAGGTTCTCCAGGCGCTCAAAGTCGACTACATCGACGAGTCTGAGGTGCTGAGCCCGGCCGACTATGTGAACCACATCGACAAGTGGAAGTTCGACGTTCCCTTCGTCTGCGGCGCCACCAACCTCGGCGAGGCGCTCCGTCGCATCACCGAGGGTGCTGCAATGATCCGGTCGAAGGGCGAGGCCGGCACCGGCGATGTCTCCGAGGCCACCAAGCACATCCGCACGATCAACGCGCAAATCGCAAACCTGCGATCCCTGTCGAAGGACGAGCTCTACGTAGCAGCGAAGGACCTCCAGGCGCCGTATGACCTGGTGCTCGAAGTCGCCGAGACCGGCAAGCTTCCGGTGGTGCTCTTCACCGCTGGAGGTGTAGCCACGCCCGCCGATGCTGCGCTCATGATGCAGCTCGGCGCTGATGGCGTGTTCGTTGGCTCCGGCATCTTCAAGTCGGGCAACCCGGTCGCTCGCGCCGCAGCAATCGTCAAGGC
>JAODLU010000205.1 GCA_025464125.1 Microbacteriaceae bacterium
CTACCCTCGCGGTGATCCGGGCCTCAGCCGTTCCCTGCCTGCCATCGTCGACCGTGTAGCCGAACTGGATGGTGCCAACGAAACCGGGAGCTGGCGTGAATTGCAGTGCGCGGCTGCCGTCGATCGGGTCGAGGGTGCCTGTCTCTGCAGCGATGTTGTCGTAGTGCGAGATGACGAGCACATCGCCATCAGGGTCGGAGTCGTTGTCGAGCACGGGCAAGATCGTGGTGCGGCCAGGGCGGATTCCGAACTCATCGTCTACCGCGGTGGGCGGCCTGTTCGTGTCGGTGCGTTGCGCCAGTGTGTCTTCGAATGACTGCACCGCCGACTTCTGGTCGCCGGTCTGCTGGTTGTCCTGCTCTTCAGGCGGCGTCACGTCATCCCAGTTGTCGACGAGACGCATGTTCTCGTTCACGAGCCAGACGTTGCCGTTGTCGAGATTGTTGAGCGCGATCACCGTGCGGTTCACGCGGAACTCCAGCGTGTTGCCCTGCGTGGGCTGCTCGATGTCCTGGGTCTTCGGTTGCTGCCCATCGCAGGCGAGCACGTAGCGCTGTGATGAAGCCCACGCTCCGTGCACACAGCCCTCGAGGAATACGGGAGCGGACACGTCATCCGCGCTCGTAGCGGGGGTGGTGACATCCGCCTTGATGGTGTTCACCGAGCCGCTGCCGAGATCGACCTCCATAAGGGAGGAACCGCCGGCGACAACCGCGTAGTTCGACGCGGCCCCCGTCTGCTGCAGCCGGTAGCCCTGCTGCGGCAGCTTGTGCTTGGCACCACTCTCGGTCACCAGGGAGTTGGTGGACTGGTCGAACAGCACGGCCTGGTCACCAACACCGGCCATCTGGAACTCACCGACCGAGGGGAAGTCGTGCACTTCAGGCGCAGCCGCGATGGTCGCAAACCGGTAGATCTTGCCCTTTACTGCCGACACCGCGACGATCGTTCCGTTTTGCAGGATGACGGCGTGCCCACCCTTGCCGAGCTTCAGCAGCGGGGGGGTGGTCGTGTAGTTGAGCTGCAGGTCGCCGACTGCAGAGATGACCCAGAGGTCACCGGTCGGGCTGACGATGGCAAGATTCGTTCCGCCATAAGAAACCTGCGAAGTCTTGGGGATGTCGACCGCCGAGGTGACCTCCGTCGAAGCGGGGTCCACGGACTCGATGCGACCCGCATCAGGGTTGTGCATGAACAGGGAGTCGCCATCCTGAAGCACATCGAAGTTCGGGCTCGACGCCACGACCGAACCGTTGAGTTCGTCGATCTGGCGATTGAGGCGACCACCGAGAAGTTGCTGGCCATTCGTGACCCAGACGTCGCGGGAGGTGAGGTCGACATCGGATACGGGAAACCCGGGATGGAGCGCGGCAAAGGTGAGTGGCACCCCTGCCACGACTGCAATGACGAGAGCCGAGGCCAGCGTCTTACGGGTTTTCACCCACCTAATGAGCGCTCTCACAGCGGCTCCCCCACATACTTTCGGCTAGGACCCGATACCCCGAATCGGTTAGTCGAGTACAACCTAACAGCCCTAAAGTGCCCTAACCAATTCGAGGCATGGGGAGAAGTACCCATAGCTGGACACTGGCTACATGTGGACTGTGAACGTTCACTCCACATTTACCTGCGAGGCCTGTTCCGTGGCATTTTTCTCGAGCAGGTAGAGGTCGTCGCGACCGACCAGTCGCGTGGCCACGGCGTATTCAACGAGCCGCTGCCGACGGTTGGTCGCAAGCTTTCCCTTGTCGCCGCGGAGGCCCTGCACGCCGATCTTGTCCAGCTTGTCGCACACGTTGTCGAGCTTGCGATTGAAGGTGGTCATCGACCAGCCGAGCCGTGCTGCCGCCTCGGCGGACGTCGGAATCTCTCCCCGACCCGGGTTGGACTGCCGCAGCACACCCTCCGACAGTGCGACCACGAGAAGCCTCTGGGATGAGGTGAGCGGGATGGGCTCGATGGTGGTCGACCCGCCGGAGCCCGCTGTCGCGGCCGAGGTGTTGAAGTAGTCCTCGGTGGAGAAGATCGTGAACTCATAGGTGGTCGAGCCAGCGCTGAACAGCACCTGCATCTGGGGGAACACGATCGGAAGCCGCGCACCCGGTGCGAGCCATGCCTGCACCTGCCCCGTGGCATCCGTCACCGTTGCTGACAGCAGGTTGCCCACATTCGCGAGCCACCACATGCCGAAGTCCTCATAGATGCGCAGGATGCGGCGGTGCAGGTAGGGGTTGTCGTCGATGACCAGGTCGGACTCGCGCCCGATATGGAAATCTTTCGGATGCTCGACCTCATACCATTCGCCGCAAAACTCGATCTTGAGCGGCTTCATCACCGTGCCATCATCGGTCATTGCGGGTAACACATCTCGAGTGGGGCCGACTCCTTGCCCTTGCGGACCACGAAGGCCTGGATGCAGAGGGTGGTGCCAGTCGCATAGTCCTGAACGCTAATCGAGCCGTTCGAACTGTTGTGACGGGGCTCGCTGTCGCCGCGGTTGCTGATGCGCCAGAGGAACGAATCCCCGGTGTTCGGCTTCGGGTTCACGACGCTGAAGGTGACAGTCGAGTCGGAAAGCACGGGCCCGGCACTCTGCACAGGCACCGGTGTGGTTTCAACGATGGCGGACTCGCCTCCGGTGGCCGACGGCTTCGGTGTTGCAGTGGTTGCGCTCGGTGTGCCGAACACGACGAAGCCCAGCACGACTGCGGCGGCGATAACCACCGCGACGGCGCTGACCACCCAGACGATCACCTTCGTGGTTCTCGACGTCTTCTTTTTGGGCTCCAACGCAGCCGCGGGCGGCGGCGCTGTCTCCGCCTCGCCGGGTTGTGCCTGCACCCGGCGGCGCACGACAGTCTCCTCAGGCGTGACGTCGGCCACTCCGGCAGGAGCCGTCGGCTGGCGCGCAACCGGCTGCGCTTCGATGCGCTGTGCTCCGCGCACCTGGGTTTCATCTGCTGAAGGCGGGGCGGGAGGTGCCTCGACGAGCGGCGACGACGATCCCTTCGCGCCCATGAGCGGCGGCAGGATTACGGGCTGCGCCTGGATGGTGGCGACCCCGCGCACCTGGGTCTCGTCAGCGTCATCCGCCGCGCCATCGCGGCTGGGTGCCTCGACCAAAAGGTTCGGCACGTCGATCGTCGTCGGCGCGTAGCCAAGCTCGAGCTCAACGCGCTGTAACGCTCGCGCGAAGTCGACGGCGGTCGCGAAACGGTCGGCCCGGTCTGAGGCCATACCCTTCTGCAGCACTGCCACGAGTGAGCGTGGCAGGTCATCCCGCGGCATGGGCGTGATGGCGCCGCGCTCGATGCGGCCGATCAGGTCGAGCGTTCCGTTCGAGTGCCCGCGAACCTCGAACGGCGTGTGGCCGGCGAGGATCGTGTAGATCGTCGCCGCGAGCGAAAACACATCGGAGCGCACGTCTGGCACCGGGTCGTCTTCGAACATCTCGGGCGGCGACCATGGAACGGACATCCCGATCGAAGCGCCTGTGCCGTTGGTGCCGGTGTCGCTGCTGAGAGCGTCGGCGAGCGTTCCGGTGTGCAGCGGCAGTACATCTTCCTCGACCGCCGACGAGATTCCGAAGTCGGTCAGAGCCGGCCAGCCGTAGTCGTTCGTCAACACGTTCGCCGGCTTGATGTCACGATGCAGGATGCCCGCGGAATGGGCAGTGGCGACGGCGCTCGACAGGCGCACGCCAGTGCGCAGGGCATCCGCTACCGGGAAGGTCTCCTGCTTGTAGCGCTCGGCGAGGCTCGGACCCGAGCAGTATTCCATGACGAAGTACGGACGATCGTCGGATGCGACATCCGCCTGGTAGATCGTCACGATGTAAGGGTGCGTCGAGAGCTGGGCCATCAGGTTGGCCTCTGCCACGAAGGCCGCGCGGTTCGCACCGCTGAGCTCCTCGGTCAGCAGCACCTTGACGGCCACGCGGCGCTTCGGCAGCTGCTGCTCATAGAGAAAGACGTCGGAGAAGCCACCTGAGCCGAGCACTTTGACGAATGTGTAACCGGGCAGCTCGGGAGGCGTCGAAGTGGGGCGTCTCATCAGTCTTCGTCCACCGTAAACGTCACGCCGCCGCCGAGATCGACAACAGTTCCAAGGATCACAGCGGTGGGTTCACCGGCGCGCAGCTTCTGTGGCTCTTTGCCAGGCAGAACGATCATGGTGCCGTTGCGCGAGTGCAGGTCGGTCACGACGACCGTGCCACCCTCGAGGGCGAATCTGGCATGGTTGCGCGAGATGTCCTGGTCGACACCGCCGACCGTGAGCAGACGCGGCATCTGATCGCCGGAAACCTTGCTGACGCTCGGCGAACGGCCGACCAGGATGGGCTGCGTCAGGGGCTCACGGGTGCCCGTCGTCGACAGTGCCAGCACGATCTTCTGGGCGGCGGGAGCGGCGGGCCGCGCGGCTGCACCTCCCCGCGCCTTGCGGCCAGCGCGCAGCTTTGCGATGTCTGACGTCATGACCGTGTGGCCGTCGTGGTCGCCATCGACGGCTCCCGCAGGATCGGCTTCGTCGTCTTCCTCGGGCGGGCGGACCGCGGCATCTTCCACCGAACGGAACACAGTGTCGCCGAAGAGGTAGTCGTAGCCGGCCTCTGCCGGGGCTGCCTCACTGGCTGCTGGCGCTTCGATTTTCGTGCCAGCGACCTCGGTGCGCGTGGCCTCAGGATCGATGTCGATCTGCGCTGCTTCGGCGG
>JAODLU010000219.1 GCA_025464125.1 Microbacteriaceae bacterium
TCGCCGAAGAGCGAATCGAGTGCGGATGTCGGCTGCTGTTCCCTGCGCCCGGCCGCTCGGGATCCCAGAACCTCCGTCGGAGGCTCGGCGGCTGGCAGCGCCGTTGTGGGCAGCTGCTCAGCTGGCACCTGGTCTGTTGGAGGCTGGTCTGTTGGAGGCAGGTCTCTTGAAGGCTGGGTCGCGACCTGCGCTGGCGCCATCATCGGCGGACCAGCAGTCTCCCACGGGCGCGGTTCGAGCGATGGCTGTGGCGGCTCTGGCGTCACGAGTGCCGGGGGTACGACCGGCGGTTCGGGCTGCTGCGGTGCAACCGGGGCAGGCAGCACCGGCTCGGCTGGCGGCACGGTGGGCGACACTACGGTGGGCGGTTCTGCGGCTGGCGGTTCTGCAGCCGTCGGCGGTGTAGCCGATCCAAAGCCCCAGTCGAACGGGGCGCCGGATGCCGCTGCCGCTGGGCCTGCGCCCCGGCCGGGCGGCGGCGCGTTCTCCCACGGTCGCGTGCTGGGCATGGACGGCGGCGGCGGCTGGTCATCGAAGGCTGGCGGTACTGCGGTGGCGGCTGGTGTCGCGGGGGACTGCGGCGGAGCGACCTTCTGCTCGTCCCCATCGGCATCGGCATCGGCCCCGAACTGCGAAGCGAGCCAATCGCTCGGGTCGACCTCGTCGTCCCTATCGCTCATGCGCGAAGACCCAGGTCGTCTAGCCCGATCGCATAGAAGTAGGGGTAGCCAGCAGCCTCGATGACCTCGCGGGCGCCGGTGTCACGATCGACTACGACCGCGACCGCAGCGATGATCGCGCCGACCTTTTTGAGCGCCTCGATGGCGGCGAGCGGCGAGCCCCCCGTGGTCGAGGTGTCTTCGAGCACGATCACGCGCTTGCCCTCGAGATCGGGGCCTTCCACCTGTCGGCCGCGACCGTGGTCCTTTGGCTCCTTGCGCACGACGAACGCGTCGTACTCGAGCCCGCGCGCTGCACCCTGGTGCAGGATGGCGGCCGCCACGGGATCGGCGCCCATCGTCATTCCACCGACTGCCGCGACATCCGGCACGCCCGCAATGAGGTCGAGCATGACCTGCCCGATCAGCGGAGCCACCCGATGGTCGAGGCTCACCTTGCGAAGGTCGACGTAGTACGTGGCCTTCTTGCCGCTCGTGAGAGTGAAGTCACCGTGAAACACGGCCCCCGCTGAGATGTAGTCAATGAGTTGCTGCCTCGCATCGGTCACGCCGATCACTTTACGGCAGCGGGGCTACTAGCGTTGAGGCATGCGCGTCGCCACCTGGAATGTGAACTCCATCCGCACGAGGGCCGCACGCGTGGTCGACTGGCTCGGGCGAGCGGATGTCGATGTGCTCGCCATGCAGGAGATCAAGTGCAAGGAAAGCCAGTTTCCGTTCGAGGCTTTCGCTGACGCTGGCTACCAGGTCGAACTGCACGGCCTCAACCAGTGGAACGGCGTGGCGTTCGCGAGCCGGCTGCCCATGGAGGACGTGAGCATCGGCTTCCCATCGGCTCCAGGTTTCACAAAGAAAGAGGACGACCCACCAGCCGTGGAGGCCCGCGCGATGGGCGTCACTGTGGACGGTGTGCGGCTCTGGAGTCTCTACGTGCCGAACGGCCGCGCTCTCGGTGACCCGCACATGGACTACAAGATCGCGTGGCTCGACCAGCTCGCCTTCGACACCAGCGTGTGGATGAAGCAGCACCCGTCAACGCCCCTCGCACTCATGGGCGACTGGAATGTCGCGCCACTCGACAGCGACGTCTGGGCGACCTGGGACTTCGAGAACAACACCCATACATCTGCTCCGGAGCGTGCAGCGCTTGCCCGCCTCGAAAGCATCGGACTCACCGATGTGGTGCGCCCGCTCGTGCCAGACGGTTTCACCTTCTGGGACTACCAGCAGCTGCGCTTCCCACGCAATGAGGGAATGCGCATCGACTTCATCTTCGGGTCGAAGGAGTTTGCCGACCTCGTGTCCGGTGCGGAGATCGTGCGGGCGGAGCGCAAGGGCGACGGACCGAGCGACCATGTGCCGGTCGTGGTCGATCTCGATGTGACGGTCGAGGACGACGACGATCGGCCCATGATCTTCTAGGCGGCCATCGCTAACTCAGCAGCGCTGCAATGAGCACCAGCAGGGGCACGGCCAGGACCGTCGTGAGCAGCACAGCGTCACGTGCCAGGGTTTCCGATCGTTCGTAGCGCTGCGCATAGTTGAAGACGTTCTGGGCCGTGGGAAGCGCGGCAACGAGCACCAGCACGAACAACTCGTGGCCGTGAATGCCGAACAGGAACCTGGCGGCGAGGTAGGCGACTGTCGGCATGAACAACAGTTTGATCGCAGAGGCGAGCAGCACATCCGCCCGCTCCGGTCCTGGCTGCAGTGGTCGCTGGCCGTGCAGTGACATGCCGAAGGAGATGAGCACGACCGGCACCATCGCCGCACCGATCAGCTTCAGCGGCTCCATGACCGGCACGGGCAGGTGCACGTTGAACACAGCGAGCAGCACTCCGGCGATCGACGCCAGGATGAGCGGGTTGCGCACCGGCTGCAGCAGGATGTTCTTTATCGACACGGAGCCGCGCGTCGAGATGTCGAGCATCGTAAGCGCGATCGGAGCAAAGACAACGATCTGCAAAAGGATGACCGGCGCAACATATTCGGCGCTGCCGAGCACATAGACCGCCACCGGCAGCCCGATGTTGTTCGCGTTCTGGTAGCCGGAGGCGAGCGCGCCGACGACGAGCTGTGGCACCGTGCGCTTGCCGAACAGGCGGATCAGCAAAAGGAAAAGCAGCCCTGCAGCCACCGCACTGATCGCCGCAACGACGAGCGGGATCGAGAACAGCAGGTGCACGTCTGCGTCTGCAAGCACGGTGAAAAGCAGGGCTGGGGCAAGCACGAAAAAGACCAGTCGGCTCAGCGTGTAGCGGGAGTTTTCGCCAAGGATGCCCGAGCGCCCGATGGCGTATCCAACCGCGATGACGAACCCCACAATCGCGAATCCGACCAGCACTCCACCCATGCCCGAAGTCTGCCACGCGACAGGCCACTGACCGGGGCAGCCCCCGTTCCGGGGGTAGACAGGTACTATCGAGAACGTGAACGAAGCCACGGAAACGCAGAAGGAACCACTCTTCGACGCGGCCCAGGATTCATTTGCCCCGAGTCGGGTCGTCAGCAATGTCTTCGATTCGATCCTGGCTGCCGTGCATTCCGGCAGGCTGATGCCGGGCCAGCGGATCAGCGATTCTGAGCTCGCCGGCCAGCTCGGAGTGTCTCGCACTCCGGTTCGCGAGGCCCTGCAGCGACTGCGTGAAATCGGCATTATCGAGGCCTCCGCCAGCCGCTTCACGCGGGTTGCGCTCGTGACACCGCAGCAGACAGCTGATGCCATGGTCGTCTGGGTCGCGCTGTACACCGCGCTCGTCAATGAGGTCATCGGGCGGGTCACACCGGAGCTTCTCGCCATGATGAGAACTGACCACATCGAATTCCAGGGCGCCCTGGCCAGCCTCGATGCGCAGCGGGTCGCGACCGCGAATGCCGACTTCTTCAGTCACCTCATCGATCTTTCCGAGAACCCGACCCTGCAGAGGGGCATCACCTCGGTGGTTCACCAGATCCGTCTTGGCAGTCTGCACCTGCCCATGTTCATCGACCTGTCTGCGCTGGCGAAGTCGCAGGCCCTTCTCATCGCGGCTGCACAGGATCACGACCGCGCCGCAGCTCTTGGCGCCATCCGCATGATCGCGCTTATTGAGGTTCCCACAGCAAATTCTGTGTCAAAAAGCTGAAAATTACCCCCGATTGGGGGGTTCATGTCCTCCACATGGGGGACCAATATACTGATAATTTGTATTCAAAGGCATTCATCTGCCTGCACGATGTAGTCCAGCTTTTTACCCTCGCGCGGTACCCCCGGACCGAGCGGCTCGACCCGCATCCAGTGCCACATCATCTACCCGTAGATGATCCAGCGGATTGGCTCACCCGAATGAGCCAGTCCGCTGGTGCATTTAAACGCCAGGTACCGGAACCGGTCACAGCTGTCTAGGGGCGCAGCAGCACCTTGATCGCGCGGCGCTCGTCCATGGCCAGGTATGCCTCGCTCACCTCTGCGAGCGGGAGTTCGAGGTCGAACACCTTGCCGGGCTCGATGGCGCCGGAGAGAACCTCAGGCAGCAACTCGTCGATGTAGCCGCGAACAGGGGCTACGCCGCCACGAACGCCGATGTTGTTGCCGAAGAGCGTGCGGATCGGAAACTCGGCCCCGCCGTTCGGAACACCGACATAGCCGACCATGCCACCTGGGCGCGTCGAGCGAATCGCCTGGTCCATCGACTCCTGGGTGCCAACGCACTCAAGTACGCAGTCCGCTCCCACGCCATCGAACATCTGCTTGATCGCAGCGATGCCCTCTTCTCCGCGAAGCTCGACGATGTCGGTGGCACCGAACTCCTTGGCGACGGCCTGGCGGGCGGGATTGCGCGACATCGCGACAATGCGCGACGCACCGAGACGCCTGGCCGCCAGCACTGCGCAGAGGCCGACGGCGCCGTCGCCGACCACGACCACCGTGCTACCTGCGGTGACGCCTGCCGACTTCGCCGCGTGGTGGCCGGTTCCCATCACGTCGGCGAGAGTGAGCAGGCTCGGGATGAGCGCGGCATCCGGCTGCCCCGGTGTGGCGACGAGCGTGCCGTCAGCGTGCGGCACCCGCACGAGCTCGCCCTGGCCGCCATCGGCGAACCCGCCGAGCCGGTCATCCGCCCCCCACCAGCCGCCGTGCAGGCAGGAGCTGCTGATTCCGTTCAGGCAGTTGACGCAGGTCATGTCGCAGTCATAGAAGGGGGCGATGACGAAGTCGCCGACCTTGATCGTGGAGACTTCACCGCCAACCTGCTCGACGATGCCGACGAACTCGTGGCCGATGCGCTTCGGCTTCGGCGTCGGCGTGACCCCCCGATAGCCCCAGAGGTCGGAACCGCAGACGCAGGATGCGACGACGCGCACAATGGCGTCGCCCCCTGTCGACAATTGCGGGTCGTTGACCTCTTCGAGGCGGATGTCGTGGTCACCGTGGAGCAGGGTTGCAAGCATGCGCCAAGCCTAGCCACCGAACAAGCGGGCTAGAGGGTGAAAGCCTCAGCCTTGCCGATGCTCAGGGTGTCGTTCGCGGAGTCCAGGTCGACCAGCACGGTGTCACCGTCGCGGATCTCGCCCCCGAGCAGGGCAGTCGCGAGCCGGTCATCGATCTCGTGCTGCATAAGCCTGCGCAGGGGCCGGGCACCGTAGATCGGGTCGTACCCGCGCTCAGCCAGCCAGGACCGCGCACTCGCCGTGACTGCGAGTTCCAGCCTGCGATCCTGCAGTCGCTTGCCGAGGCGATCGATGTAGAGCTCGACGATCAGCGCGAGGTCTTCCATGGTCAACGCAGAGAAGATGACGATGTCGTCGAGGCGGTTCACGAATTCCGGCTTGAACGCCTGGCGGACCAGGTCGTTCACTGCAGCCTCTTTCTGGGCCTGGTCGAGCTGCGGGTCGACCAGGTACTGGCTGCCGAGATTCGAGGTGAGGATGAGGATGGTGTTGCGGAAATCGACGGTGCGACCCTGGCCATCGGTGAGCCTGCCGTCGTCGAGCACCTGCAGCAGAACGTCGAACACGTCGCTGTGCGCCTTCTCGACCTCGTCGAGCAGCACCACAGAATATGGTCGGCGACGCACAGCTTCGGTGAGCTGCCCGCCCTGCTCGTAGCCGACATAGCCGGGAGGCGCTCCGAGCAGGCGGGCCACTGAGTGGCGCTCGCCGTACTCGCTCATGTCGATGCGAACCATCGCCTTCTCGTCGTCGAAGAGGAACTCGGCGAGCGCCTTGGCGAGTTCGGTCTTGCCGACGCCAGTGGGGCCGAGGAAGAGGAACGACCCGGTCGGCCGGTCGGCATCTGCGATTCCCGCACGCGAGCGCCGCACGGCCTCTGCCACAGCTCGCACCGCGCGCTTCTGCCCGACGAGCCTCTTGCCGAGTTCGCCCTCGAGGTTCAGCAGTTTCTCGGTCTCGCCCTGCATCAGGCGGCCGACCGGGATGCCGGTCCAGGCCGCGACGACAGCCGCGATGTCTTCTTCGGTGACCCGCTCGTTGACCATGCGCGGGCCGGTGCTCTCGACCTGTTCGGCCGCCGCAATGTCGTTCTCGATCTTCTTGATGACCTCATAATCGAGCCGCGAGGCGTCTTCGTAGCGACCCTCACGCATGGCGCGGTCGAGCTCGATGCGTGCATCGTTGAGACGCATACGCAGGTCGCCGACGCCCTGGAGCGACGCCTTCTCTGCAGTCCAGCGGGAGTTCAGCTGGTCGAGCTCTGATTGCA
>JAODLU010000264.1 GCA_025464125.1 Microbacteriaceae bacterium
AGGCCGACCGACGCAAAGATCGCGGTGAGTGCGGTGCGGGTCTTCACCAGTCGAACCTCTCAGTGTGCAGCTGGTGGGGCGGGATGCCCGCTGCCCGGGCCTCGGCTTCGATCGAGTCGAGCCATCCGGACGGGCCGCAGAGGTAAAGGTCGGAGTCGAGCAGGTCGGGGAATGCGCTGCGAAGGCGCACCCCGCGCTCCGCGTCCCTTCCTGTCATCCAGGTCGGGCTCGACGACGAGCGGGGTCCCTTCATCATGTAGAGAGCAGCGCCCTTGCGCTTTGCCAGGTCGCTCATCTCATCCCAGAGGTAGGTTTCTGTGTCATCGGATGCCCGCAAAATTATGGTCGCCTCTCCAGGCGCCAGCGTTGACTGCTCGAGCAGCGCCCTGGCGGGGGTGATGCCGATTCCCGCAGCCACTATCGCGAGCTTTGGAGCAGTTCGTGCGGCCGGGCTGAAGAGTCCGTATGGTCCTTCGATCGACACAGCGGTGCCTGCGGGAATGTCGCTGATGCGGCTGCTGCCAGCGCCGAGATCACGCACGGTGATGCGAGCGGAGGTTTCGGTCGGAACACCGGACAGGGAGATGGGGTGGGAGTGCCACCATGTCGAGCCCGTCCAGAAGCGCCAGACGAAGAACTGTCCACCAGCGGCCCCGAGTGAAGCGAGATCGCGACCGCGCAGGTGAATGGAGACGACACCCGGACCGATCGTCACGATCTGCTCCACCGTGATCCTGTGCCGCAGGCTCGAGACGACCGGCTCAAGAAACCTGTACGTGGCGATCGCACCGAAGGCGAGCACATACAGCGAGATCCAGTACACGCGCTGGATAGTTCCCGTGGCCAGCACTCCTCCGAGGCTGAGCTGGTGGGGGAGTGCGAACGCGACAGCTACATAGCTGAGCAGGTGCACGATGTGCCAGCCTTCGTAGCTGAACCGACGCTTGACCGCGACCAGCGAGGTGACCACAACCGCGATGAGCAGCCCGATGGCGATAAAGGCGAGGGGCATGTCCGGGGTTGCGAGCATGCTGCCGATTTCGGCGATCGGGTCGAGGCCCTGCTCGATGCCGTATCCGAACAGCAGCAGCACTCCGTGACCGAGAAGGAGGTACAACGCTGGCTTGCCGAGTGACCGGTGCACAGCCATCGCCCTGTCGTGCCCGAGCGTGCGATCGATGTACGGAACGCGGGCGGCCAGGACGAGCATCATCAGGATGAGGTCGGTGCCGATGAGCCCTGCGACGATACCAATGCTCGAAACGGCGGCACCGAGCGAGCCGAAAGGTGCGGAGCCGGCCGAAGTCATGAACAGGATGCCGGCGAGAGCGCCGGAGGCCCAGGCAATCGCGACGAGCACGTTGGCTCGTGCCTGCCTGCGGCGGTACGTGCGCGCATGGTTCTGGGGTACTGGCTCCTGGGGCACAGGATGGTGCGCGGTGCGCCGTGCGGTCTGCGTACTCATTCGTGCCTCCCGTTGCTCATTGACCGGCTGCTGCTCACACACTTTCGCTCGTCATCCTCGGTAAATCCTATGAACTACACCTATGAACGGTGTGAGAGCGAAGCCCGCCCCTCGCCACATACATGAAGCGCCCACCGGCGCGCCGACGCCGACAGCGGTTGTGCGGCGCGCCCGACAGCCGCAGCATGAATTCTGAGTGGCCCGATAGCGCGTGGGGTGCCGTAGGCTCTGCACTCGAATGGGTCGGCAAGACGGTCGCGTCGGTTGGCAACAACCGCCGAGGAACGTCCGGGCTCCACAGGGCAGGACGGTGGGTAACACCCACCCGGGGCAACCCGCGAGAAAGTGCAACAGAGAGTAGACCGCCAGGGGTCTGTGCTCCTTAGGAAGCGCAAGCCTCGGGTAAGGCTGAAACGGTGGTGTAAGAGACCACCAGCGGTCCGCGTGATCGGACCGGCTAGGTAAACCTCGTCCGGAGCAAGGTCAGACAGAGAGCTATGGGGCTGCCCGTCCCGCTTTCGGGTAGACCGCTGGAGGGCTGCGGCAACGTAGTCCCGAGATAGATGGCCGTCCATGGTGCGCAAGCACCGGGACAGAACCCGGCGTAATAGCCGGCCCATTCACCCCCTGCCAACTCGGCTGCCTTCAGCGGTCGATCTAGACGACACCCGTCGTATTCAGCAGGTGGCCGATCAGGTAGGTCGCCGCCAGCGCGATCGCCCCGCCGATCACCACGCGGAGCATCGCACGCACGATCGGGCTCCCGCCGATGCGGGCACTGGTCGCACCGGTGATCGCGAGTGCGACCAGCACACTGGCGAACGTGACCGGAATTCGCACGGATGCCGGCGTCAGCAGGATCACCAGGAACGGCAGCAGCGCACCGATGACAAACGCGAGGGCGGATGCCGCGGCCGCCTGCCATGGGCTGGCGACGTCATCTTCGTCGATATTGAGTTCGGCGTCGAGGTGCGCCTTCAGCGCGTCATGGGCAGTGAGTTCTTTCGCGACTGTTTCGGCAGTCTCTGCCGAAAGACCTTTCGACCTGTAGATGCCGGCTAATTCCGCGAGCTCCTCAGCTGGATCGTCAGCGAGCTCGGTCCGTTCCTTTGCAATCAATGCCCGCTGGCTGTCGCGCTGGCTGCTCACCGACACGTACTCTCCGAGGGCCATCGATATGGCCCCACCAATGAGACCTGCTGCCCCGGCGGTGATGATGGGCGCGAGTTCGGGCGTGGCGCCCGCGACACCCACGACGATCGCCGCGACCGAGACGATGCCGTCGTTCGCGCCGAGCACACCAGCACGCAGCCAGTTGAGGCGCCCAGCAAGACCGGCCGTGTGCGGCTCTGCAGCATGTGGGGTAGCGCGGGGAAGCGGTTCTGTGGTCACCTGCCCAGCCAAGCACGGGTGCGACTCGCTCGCCACGCAGGGCAGGCTTGGCTTGCCTCCGTGCGCACCGATAGCGTGAGTAGGACTCGACGGCGTTGTCGGGGACGAAAAGGAGTGCCATGTCCAGGTTCGACGGTAAGACCGCCCTCATCACCGGCGCAGCTATCGGGCAGGGAAGAGCCCATGCGGTTCGCCTGTCCAGTGAGGGCGCGAACGTTATCCTCTTCGACATCTGCGCTCCGGTTGCCGCAGCATCCCATGTCGCTGCCACCGTGGCGGATCTCGAGGAGACAGCTCGCCTGGCACGCGCGAACGGGCACGGGGTCATCACGCGAGTTGGTGACATCCGGGATATTGCGGCGCTTCGCGAGGCTGTTGCCGCTGGCGAGAAGGAGTTCGGCACCGTCGACATCGGCGTCGCGAACGCTGGCGTGACGCCGAGCCCGTTCACCGGGGTGGATGTCACCGAGGAACTCTTCAGGGAGGTCGTCGACGTGAACACGTTCGGCGCGTGGAACACCGTGAGAGCAGTCGCAGAGGCCCTTCTTGTACAGGGAAAGCCGGGCGCGATCACCGTTACTGGCTCCGGTGCCGCCTACAAGGGATACGCGGGCCTCATGCCATACGTAGTGTCAAAGCACGCGATCGTGGGGCTCGTGAAGTCGATGGCCAAGGAACTCGGCCCGGCCAGGATTCGCGTGAACGCGGTGCACCCCGGCACGGTGAACACCGGCATGTTCGGTGGGGTCGGAATGGTCGACCTGTATTTGCCCGATCTGCCCCAGGACGAGCGCACCATCGAGAACATGCGACTGCGCACGGCGAAGGGGTCGCCGATGGGCCTTTCATTCGTTGAACCGGAAGACCTGGCTGCGATGGTTGCATTCCTCGTCTCGGATGATGCCCAGCACATCACCGGCGGCGAGTTCAAGGTCGACGGCGGCATGGGAATCGCCTGAGCCGGTTATAGCCGCCGGACTCGCGCGCCTCAGGCAGGCGAGAAGCGGTAGCCCATCCCGGGTTCCGTGAGGAGGTAACGCGGGCGTGATGGCTCCGGCTCGAGCTTGCGCCGCAGCTGGCCGAGATAGAGACGAAGGTAGCCGTCCTCCTTCTCGTACGACGGCCCCCAGACGGTGGTGAGAAGCAGGTGTTTCGTCACGAGACGATCGGGGTTGCGGATAAGCACCTCGAGCACGCGCCATTCCGTCGGCGTCAGCTTCACCGTCTCTCCCATGCGGGTCACCGTGTGGTGGGCCAGGTCTGCCACAACATCGCCGAAGGCGATCACCGGTTCGTCTGGCTCGGCCGGTGAACGTCGGGTAAGTGCGCGGATCCTGGCGAGCAGTTCGTCGATAGCGAAGGGCTTGGTGACGTAGTCGTCTGCACCAGCATCCAGGGCGTTCACCTTGTCGGTGGAATCCGAGCGGCCACTCACAACGAGGATTGGGATGTCAGTCCAGCCGCGAAGCCCTTCGATCACCTGGATGCCGCTGAAGCCCGGCAGGCCGAGGTCGAGCAGCACCAGGTCGGGTTTTGTCTTCGCCGCAGCCTCCAGGGCTTCGGGGCCTGATCGGGCGATCACGACGTCGTAACCTCGCGCTGCCAGGTTGATGCGCAGCGCTTTCACGATCTGGAGGTCGTCGTCGACGACAAGTACTTTCACGGCCTGGCCTTCACGATCTGCCCTGCGCTGTTGGCAGTGCGACGACCATCGTCAGGCCACCGCCGGGGGTCACCTCAGCCTCGAGAGTTCCACCCATGGCAGAGACGAAGCCGTTCGACAGTGCGAGGCCGAGCCCCACGCCGGTGGTGTTGTCGGTATCGCCGAGCCGCTGGAATGGCTGGAACGCCTCAGCCAGCCTGGCCTGGGGGATACCCGGGCCCCGATCGATCACCCTCAGCTCGACGCGGTCGCCAAAGGTGCTGCCGCTCACGATCGGCGGCACGCCGACCGGGGCGTAGCGAAGGGCATTGGCAACGAGGTTGACGAGCACCCGCTGCACGAGGGCGGGATCGCAGAGTGCGGCAGGCAGGTCGCCTGGCACATCCACGATCACCGTGCCGATGGCCAGATCCAGTTCATCGAGTGCCAGCGGCACGATCTCGTCGAGCCCGACCGCTGAGAGCGAGATCGGCAGCACACCAGCCTGCAGCCTGCTCGCGTCGAGCAGGTCGCTCACGAGGTCGGCGAGGCGGCGGAGCGAGACCTCCGCGGTCTCCAGCAGGTCGTTGCGGTCCTGCTCGCTCCAGGTGACATCCGTGCTCCTGAGGCTCGATACAGCGGCCGTGGCCGAAGAAAGCGGCGTGCGCAGGTCATGCCCGACCGCCGCGAGCAGGGCGGTTCGAAGCCGATCGGCCTCCTCCAGCGGGCGAACGCCTTCGGCCGCAGAACGAAGTTCCCGCTGCACGAGTGCGGCTTCCACCTGCGAAACGAAGGCATCGAGAATACGGCGATCTGAGGCCTGCAGGTCACGACCGGCAAGAATGACCGTGCCGTCATCCCCGAACTCGACTGTGGTGCGGATGGCGGTGTCGGCGGGGGAACTCGCTCCGGCTTCGTACAACCGCTCGCCGTGATAACTGACGGTGACGCTCGACATGCCGAATGCTTCGCGCATGCGGTTGGCCAGCGCCTCTACTGCGTTCTCGCCCCGGATGATGCTGCCGGCCACCGTCGCCAGGGTCTCCGCCTCCGCAGCAGACCTCCGCGCTGAGCGACTTCGGCTCGCCGCCTGGTCGACAACAACGCTCACGAGTGCTGCGACCACGAGAAATATGGCCAGGGTCAGGATGTGAACCGGATTGTTGATTCTCACCGTGTACAGGGGGGAAACGAAGAAGAAATCGAGGCAGAAGCCCGCGAGCACCGCGGCGGTCACTGCTGGCCAGATTCCACCGACAAGGGCGACGATCACCACAAGCAACTGGAATGCCAGCACGTCTCCGACCAGCGAATCCGGATTTCGGAGGGCGCTGAGCAGGACGGTGAGCAGCGGGAGGGCGACCAGAACCAGCGCGAAGCCAGCGAGTCGACGGCGCAGGGTAAGCGAGCCGCGGACGCGCGGGAGTTGAAAAGTGCCGGCCGAGGCGTGCGAAACGATGTGAACGTCGATGTCTCCCGAAGCGCGGATGACAGTCGCTCCGATTCCCCGCCCGGTGAGGAAGGCGGTGAGTCGCGAACGCCTGCTCACCCCGATCACCAGCTGGGTCGCGTTCACGCCCCTCGCAAAATCGACGAGCGCGGCCGAGGTGCTGTCGCCAACCACCTGGTGGTAGCTGCCACCGAGGCTCTCGACAAGGGCGCGCTGGTTGACGAGCGCCCCAGGGTTCGCCTCGGCCAGTCCGTCAGGACTCGCCACGTGCACCGCAAGCAGTTGCCCGCCGCTCGTGCGTGCGGCGATGCGCGCACCACGACGAATCAGAGTATCGCCCTCTGCGCCCCCTGGCAGCGCCACGACCACTCGCTCGCGCGCCTCCCACTTGCCGCGGATACCGTGCTCGTTGCGATACGCCTGGAGCGCGACATCCACCTCGTCAGCAAGCCAGAGGAGGGCAAGTTCACGCAGTGCTGTGAGGTTGCCCAGGCGAAAATAGTTGCTGAGCGCGGCATCCACGGTTCCTGCCGGATAGACCTGTCCGCCAGCGAGCCGCGCGCGCAGGGCCTCAGGTGCGAGATCCACCACCTCAACCTGGTCAGCGCTCCGCAGCACCGAGTCGGGAATGGTCTCGCGCTGAACGACGCCGGTGATCGACTGCACGACATCGTTGAGTGATTCGATGTGCTGGATGTTGACGGTCGAGATCACGTTGATTCCGGCATCGAGAAGATCTGCCACGTCATTCCAGCGCTTCGGATGCCGCGAGCCCGGCGCGTTCGAATGTGCAAGTTCGTCGACCAGCACCCACTCCGGAGCTCTCGCCAGCACGCCGTCCAGGTCCAGCTCATCCAGTTCGATGGAGCGATGTTCCGAGTGCCGCCGGGGCACCAGCTCCAGTTCGTCGAGCAGCTGTGCAGTGCCTTCCCTGCCGTGTGTCTCCACAAGCCCGATGACCACGTCGTGGCCCGCCGCGCTGAGGCGGTGGGCTTCCTCGAGCATCGCGTAGGTCTTACCGACGCCGGGAGCTGCGCCGAGGTAGACCTTCAGAAGGCCCCGCGTCACCGGCTAGCCAAGTTTCGCAACTGCGATGTTGAGCTCGAGAACGTTGACCGTTGGCTCGCCGAGGTAGCCGAGTTCACGGCCGCGCACCATGGAGTCGACGAGCGCTGCGACATCCGACTCCTCCAGCCCGCGGGCAGCGGCCACTCGGGCCACCTGCTGTCGAGCGTAGTCCGGGCTGATCTGGGAATCGAGGCCGGACGCGCTGGCGGTCAGTGCGTCGGCCGGCACTGACGATGGTTCGACCCCGTCGAGCGCTGCGATGGTCGCGCGACGCTGCTCGATGGCCTTCAGCAGGGCTGCGCTCTCCGTGCCCTGGTTGGAACCGCTCGAACTCGCGCCGTCGTAACCATCGCCCGCCGACGATGGCCTCGACTGGAACCACTGCGGCAGCGCAGTGCCGTCCTTGCCTGTGAACTGCTGGCCGATGAGGCTCGAGCCCACGATGGCGCCGTCGACCGAGAGCAGGCTTCCATCCGCCATGGCCGGCATGGTGCGCGCTACCAGGGTGATCGCGAGCGGATAGGCAAGCCCGAGCACGACAGTTGCGACGAGCAGCACGCGAAGTGCGACCCAATACTGGCGGAGTGTTCCGTGCGATGTAGACATGGTTTCTTTTCTCTCTTGTTAGAAGCCGGGGAACAGGCTGATGACGAGGTCGATCAGCTTGATGCCGACGAAGGGGGCGATGAGGCCGCCGAGCCCGTAGATGAGCAAATTGCGACCGAGGATGCTCGATGCCTTCGCTGCACGATAGGCAACGCCGCGGAGTGCGAGCGGGATCAATGCCACGATCACCAGTGCGTTGAAGATGACCGCAGACAGGATCGCGGATGCCGGTGAGTGCAGCCCCATGAAGTTCAGCGCGGCGAGTCCTGGGTAGCTGGCGACGAACATGGCGGGAATTATCGCGAAGTACTTGGCAACATCGTTGGCGATCGAGAAAGTCGTCAGCGACCCACGGGTGATCAGCAGTTGTTTGCCGATGCGCACGATGTCGATGAGTTTCGTCGGGTCGGAGTCGAGGTCAACCATGTTGCCTGCCTCCTTAGCGGCAGACGTGCCGGTGTTCATCGCAACCCCGACATCCGCCTGGGCGAGGGCCGGCGCGTCGTTCGTGCCGTCCCCGGTCATCGCGACCAGGTTGCCGCCCTCCTGTTCCTTTCGAATGAGCGCCATCTTGTCTTCCGGAGTCGCCTCGGCGAGGTAATCGTCGACGCCCGCCTCTGCCGCGATCGCTTTCGCGGTCAGCGGGTTGTCGCCGGTGATCATCACGGTGCGGATGCCCATCCTGCGCAGGTCCGCGAAGCGTTCTTTCAGGCCCGTCTTCACGACGTCCTTCAGGCAGACGACTCCGAGCACTGTGGCCGCACCTGCAGCGGTGCGGGAGGCGACGACGAGTGGCGTACCGCCGGCTTCGGAGATTCGCGTCACGATGCCGTCAAGCTCCTGCGTGGTTCTGGCGTCGGACGTGCCGGTCCAGGCCGCAACCATGGAACCCGCGCCCTTGCGCACCTGGCTGCCATCCGCGTAGTCGACGCCGCTCATGCGCGTCTGGGCGGTGAAAGGCACCACCTGGCCGGCAACGGATTCCGGGATGCCGTGGCCCTGTTCACGGGCGAGGTCGAGAATCGACTTGCCCTCTGGCGTCGGATCGCTCAGTGATGCGGCAGCTGCAGCGATGGCGAGGGTCTCGCTGGAGACACCTGCCAGCGGTGCGAATTCTGCGGCCCGACGGTTGCCGTAGGTGATCGTTCCAGTCTTATCGAGCAGGAGGGTCGTCACGTCCCCCGCGGCCTCGACGGCTCGTCCGGAAAGCGCAAGAACGTTGTGCTGCACCAGCCTGTCCATGCCGGCGATGCCGATGGCCGAGAGCAGGGCGCCGATCGTCGTCGGTATCAGGCAGACGAGCAGGGCGACCAGCACGGGCACGCTCTGCGCTGCACCCGAGTACCCGGCGATCGGGTTGATCGCCAGCACGACGACGAGGAAGACGATCGACAGGCTGGCGAGCAGGATGTTCAGCGCGATCTCATTCGGAGTCTTCTGCCGCGAGGCTCCCTCCACCAGGGCGATCATGCGGTCGACGAATGTCTCGCCAGGCTTGCTCGTGATCTTCACGACCACCCGGTCTGACAGCACGAGGGTGCCACCGGTCACGGCGCTGCGGTCGCCGCCGGACTCCCGAACGACCGGAGCGGATTCACCGGTGATGGCCGACTCGTCGATCGAGGCGATGCCCCGGATGACGTCGCCGTCGCCGGGGACGGTTTCCCCGGCCGAGACGGAGACGATGTCGCCCAGCCTGAGTTCGACAGAGGCCACGAGTTCGGTCTCGCTGTCCTCGTTGACGAAGGAGATGTAGCGGTTGGCCATCGTGCTCGTGCGACTCGCGCGAAGCGATGCGGCTTGCGCCTTGCCGCGGCCCTCCGCTACGGCTTCCGCAAGATTTGCAAAGACGACTGTCAGCCACAGCCACACAGCGATCGCCCAAATAAACGCCACGGACCCGGTGGAGTCTGTGGCCGCCCCCATGAACGGAGTAGCGACAGCCAGGGCGGTCGTGAGCACAGCGCCGACCTCGACGATGAACATGACCGGGTTGTGCCACATCAGTCGTGGGTCGAGCTTCTGCGCGGCGCCCGGCAGGGCTGCGAAGAGCTGGCGCGGTCCGAACGCCGAAGCGCCGGCCGATGTTGCTGCGATGGTGGTCATGATTACTGCAGTCCTTCTGCGATGGGTCCGAGTGCGAGCACAGGGAGGTAAGTGAGAGCTGAGACGAGCACGATGGTGCCGACCAGCAGGCCGATGAACTGGGGGCGGTGGGTTGGCAGGGTGCCAGCGGTTTGCGGAATGCGGTCCTGGGCCGCCAGCGAGCCGGCGAGAGCGAGCACGAAGACGATTGGCAGGAACCTGCCAAGAAGCATCGCGACGCCGAGGGCAGTGTTGAACCACGGGGTGTTCGCCGTCAGGCCAGCGAATGCTGATCCGTTGTTGTTCGCCGCCGAGGTGAACGCGTAGAGCACCTCCGAATAGCCGTGCAGGCCGCCGTTCGCCATGGACGTGCCGACGACATCCGCCTTCACGGCCGGGATGGCGAAGCTCAGCGCCGTGCCAGCCAGCACGAGCACCGGCGTGGTCAGGATGTAAAGGCTGGCCAGCTTGATCTCCCTGGCGCCCATCTTCTTGCCGAGGTATTCGGGAGTCCTGCCGACCATGAGACCGGCGACGAACACTGCGATCACCGCCATAACGAGGATGCCGTAGAGGCCGGACCCGACGCCTCCTGGAGCGACCTCCCCGAGCATCATGTCGACCATCGCGAGGCCGCCGGCAAGCGGCGTGAAGCTGTCATGCATCGAGTCGACTGCGCCTGTTGACGTGAGCGTTGTCGAAGTGGCGAAGATCGCTGAGCCGACCACACCGAATCGGGTCTCTATCCCTTCGAGTGCGCCGCCCGCAGCTTTCGCCGCGGTGCCAAGCACCGAGACCTGTAGCCAGACCATCAGCGCTGAGGAGGCGATCCAGAACACGCTCATCGTGCCGAGAATCGCGTAGCCCTGGCGGTTGTCACCGACCAGCCTGCCGAACGTGCGGGGGAGTGCGAACGGGATGGCGAGCATGAGCGCGATCTCGAACAGGTTTGTCCAGGCACGCGGGTTCTCGAACGGGTGCGCGGAATTGGCGTTGAAGAATCCGCCGCCGTTTGTACCCAGCTCTTTGATCGCCTCCTGCGAGGCCACCGGACCGCCCGGTATCGACTGCGTCGCGCCGGTGATGGTCGTGACGTCATGGAACCCGGAGAAGTTCTGGATGACGCCTCCGGCGATCAGGATCACCGCGGCGACAATGGACAGCGGCAGCAGGATGCGCAGCACCCCACGGGTCAGGTCGACCCAGAAGTTGCCGAGCGTTCGTGAGCGTACTGATGCGAATCCGCGCACGAGTGCGACGGCGACAGCGAGTCCGACTGCAGCCGAGAGAAAGTTCTGTACCGCCAGCCCGACCAGTTGCACCGTGTAGCCCATGGTCTGTTCCGGCGAATACGACTGCCAGTTCGTGTTCGTCACGAATGAGATCGCTGTGTTCCAGGCGAGCCCTGGCTCCACGGGTGGCAGGCCGAGCGAATACGGCAGTATCGCCTGCGTGCGCTGCACGAGATAGACGGCGAGAACCCCGACCACCGAGAACGCGATAATGCTGCGCAGGTAGATGGGCCACGCCTGTCCAGACGACGAATCGACCCCAACGAGCCTGTAAAGGCCTCGCTCGATTCGAAGGTCTTTTGCTGGGCCGTAGACCCTCGCCATGTAGTTGCCGAGCGGGCGATAGAGCAGGCCGATCACGAGCACGATGGTGCCGAGCTGCAGCACAGCCAGCCAGAGGTCGCTCATCAGAAACGCTCGGGCTTCAGCAGTGCGTAGACCAGGTAGGCGATTGCGGCCAGCGCGAGTACCGCGCTCAGGACGCTGAAGACGATCACAGCTTCTCGACCCCCCGAGCAACGAGGGCGACGATGGCGAATAGCGCCACCGCGCCGAGAACATAGATGACATCCAGCATGGAATCCTCCGAGCCGGGCACGCCACAGCGGCGGCCACGAAGAGAGTCCACACCTCGCGCAGCCAGCGCGAGCGAGTCCTAACGCATTCCTAACGGGTCAGGCGACAATCCTCACTCGCTGGGCCCCTGTGCGCCTATTTTCCCGAGGCGAGAGCGGCGGCCCCGAGGATGCCGGCGTTATTACGCAGGGTCGCTGGCACGATCTTCGTGTCGATCTTGATGAGGGGGAGAAAGTCTTCGAACTCCTTCGAAACACCTCCACCGACGATGATGAGATCCGGATGAAAGAGCTTCTCGAGTGTGGAGTAGTACAGCTGCAGGCGCGCCGCCCACGCTTCCCAGTCGAGGTTGTCCCGCTCTTTGGCGGCAAATGAGGCCTTGGTCTCGTAGTCGACGCCTTCGATCTCCAGGTGGCCGAGCTCAGCGTTCGGAACGAGCACTCCGTTGTAGATGAGCGCGCTGCCGATTCCGGTGCCGAGCGTCGTCATGATGACGAGGCCCTTTTGCTTCTCAGCCGCGCCGTAGATGCTCTCTGCGTAGCCGGCGGCATCCGCATCATTGACGAAATGGATGTCGCGGTTCAGGTTCTTCTCGAAGAGCTTCTCCGCCTCGAGGCCGATCCAGCTCTTGGCCACGTTGGCGGCGGACAGTGTGCGGCCCTTCAGTACGACCGCGGGAAAGCACACCCCGACCGGCTCTTTCTTCTCGGTGCGCCCGAGTTGTTCGATCAGGTCTTTCACGGTGTCGACGATGTCCTGCGGCTCGCCGCCAGTAGGCGTCGGAATCTTGATCCTCTTGGAGAGCAGAGTGCCGCTCTCAACGTCGACCACCGCACCCTTGATGCCGGTGCCGCCGATGTCGATGCCTACCGCTTTGTGAGCCATTGGTCCATTCTTCCGTCAGCAAAGCCTGCAGCCCGCGCCGAGATGACACTCATGGTTGCTTCGGGTCGCCCAGAGCAACCAAAAGTGTCAACTCGCAGCCAGCCGGGCCGGTCCTGCCCACTCGAATCCTTGGGCATAGGATCGATTTTAGGCGAGCGAGGGAGCTACGAATGGCCGAGTGGTATTACAACATCCGCACCAAAGAGGTCGAAGAGGGCAAGCAATCCCTGGCCTCGGATCTCGATGGTCCATTTGACAGCCGCGAAGACGCGATGCGCGCTCCGGAGATCATCGCCGAGCGTGCGCGGGCCTGGGCAGAAGAAGAGGGTCGCAGCTAGTCCTCGTATTCGTGTTCCTTGGCCGGGTACTCGCCTGAGGCGACGTCTGCGCGGTAGTTCTCGACGGCATCCGTCAGCACTCCTGCGAGATTCGCGTACTGCCGAACGAACTTCGGCACGCGTCCGGTCGTAAGGCCTGCCCAGTCTGTCCAGACGAGCAGCTGGCCGTCGACGTGTGGTCCGGCTCCGACGCCGATAGTGGGAATCTGCAGCTCTTTGGTGATCTGGGCAGCGAGCGCCGACGGAACCATCTCGAGCACAACGGCGAATGCGCCAGCAGCTTCGACTGCATGGGCATCTGCGAGAAGCGCTTCAGCGCCCTCGCCGCGCCCCTGGATCATGTGGCCACCGAGACCGTGTTCGCTCTGCGGGGTGAAACCGATGTGGGCCATCACGGGGATGCCGGCCGACACGATCCGCCGGATCTGTTCGGAACTGCGCACCCCGCCCTCGAGTTTGACCGCGTGCGCGTGCGTCTCTTTCATGAAACGGAACGCAGTGTGCAGAGCCTCATCCGGACTGGTCTCGTATGAGCCGAACGGCATGTCTGCGACCACGAATGCTCGGGAAACGGCTCCGGCCACAGCTCGCGTCAGTGGGATCAGCTCGTCGAGGGTTACCGGCAGCGTTGTGTCGTAACCGAACACGGTGTTGCCGGCCGAATCGCCGACCAGCAAAAAGTCGATGCCCGCCGCGTCGAAGATTCCGGCGGTGAGCTGGTCGTAGCTGGTGAGGCCGGTGATCTTGACCCCGTTCTGCTTCGCGTTCTGGAAGTGCCTGGTGCGCACACGTTTGAGGTTCGCCTGCGCTGCCGCTGCTGTGGGGTCAGTCATAACAGCCAGCCTAATAGCGGCGCGACGTGAGACCATTAAGCGGTGACGCCCAGCCCACAGAGACCTCGCCGGGCGACTGCGCGAGACGTCGCAGAACTGGTCGGATGCTCAGTCGCAACCGTCTCGCTGGTAGTCAACGGCAAGGCTGCAGGTCGCCTTACGCCCTCGTTGCAGGAGCGCGTGCGCGCGGCCGTCAGGCAACTGGACTATCGGGTGAACAGCACGGCAAGCGCTCTCGCGACCGGCACACCCACGACTGTCGCATTCGTCAGCCCCGACCCTGCCAACCCCTTCTTCGCCCTGGTTCTCGAGGGACTTGTCGAGACCCTCGACGAGGACCTGTCTGTGACCTTGCTCGTGCCAACACGCGGTGGTGACTACGACCCGCGCACCGTGCAAAGGGCACTTGCTGGCGATCTCGCGGGGCTCGTGCTCGTCGCGCCGAGCAGGTCCCTGCTCGACGCGCTCATCCCGACCTGCCCGGTTGTGCTGCTCGATGCCGGTCCGTATGACGGCGACCTGCCGGCCATCGAACTCGACGTTGAATCGGCGGCACGGCACATCGCGAACCATCTCGTCGATCTCGGTCACCGTCGGTTCGCCTATGTCGGCGCCGATCGCGACAAGCTGTCAGTGCACCAGCGCCGCGAGGCGCTTGCCGCCCAGCTGCATGGGCTCGGTGCATCCCTGGTCGTGCCAGACGTGCTCGTGGGCCGCATCTCGACTGCCGCGGCGCTGGAGGCCGTTCGCGCGGCCTGGCCGGAGTGGCAGGCTGCTGGCGTCACCGCAGTCGTCTGCGGTGACGACCTGCTCGCCTATGGCGTGCTGCAGTTCGCGCAGGCGGAGGGCGTTGCAGTGCCCGGCCGGCTCTCGGTCACCGGATTCAACGACCTGCCGTATTCGGGCATGGTGTCCCCGTCACTGACGACGGTGGATCTCTCGGCGCGTGAACTCGGCCGGCTTGCCGCCGCCGCCCTCAACGACCTGGTCGGCGGCACAGCGGCTGGGTCGGTACTTGTGCCTACGAGGCTGGTAGTGCG
>JAODLU010000275.1 GCA_025464125.1 Microbacteriaceae bacterium
GGCCTGTGTGGCCGTGGTCGCGCATCCGGATGACGAGCGCTACCAGGCGCTCTTCGGCACTACGGTGACCACGCCGCTGTTCGGCGTCGAGGTGCCCGTGGTGGCACACCACCTCGCGCAGAAGGACAAGGGGTCGGGCATCGCCATGATCTGCACGTTCGGCGATGTGACCGACGTGGTGTGGTGGCGTGAGCTCGACCTGCCCAATCGCACCATCCTCGGCCCGGACGGACGCGTGATTTCTGAGGCGCCCGACGTGATCAGCACGGACGCCGCGAAGGCGGCATACGCCGAACTCGCCGGCAAGACCGTGTTCAGCGCCAAGGCGAAAGTGGTGGAACTGCTCAGGGAGAGCGGCGAACTCATCGGCGACCCCCGGCCGATCGTGCACCAGGTCAAGTTCTTCGAGAAGGGCGACAAGCCCCTCGAGATCGTGTCGACGCGCCAGTGGTACATCATCAACGGCGCTCGCGATGCTGCGCTTCGCGACACGCTTCTGACCCGCGGTCGCGAAGTCAACTTCGCGCCTGACTTCATGCGTGTGCGCTACGACAACTGGGTGGGTGGCCTCACGGGGGATTGGCTGATCTCACGCCAGCGGTTCTTCGGTGTGCCCATTCCGGTTTGGTACGCGCTCGATGCGAACGGCGAGAAGACGGACGTGATCGTGCCGAGCGAGGCAGCCCTGCCAGTCGATCCGGCATCCGCTGCTGCTCCTGGCTACGACGAGAGCCAGCGCGGCGCGCCCGGCGGCTTCGTCGGCGAGGTCGACATCATGGACACCTGGGCCACCTCCTCGCTGACACCCCAGATCGCAGGCGGCTGGGAGCGCGACCCTGAACTCTTCGACCTTGTGTTCCCGTACTCCCTGCGCAGCCAGGGGCAGGACATCATCCGCACCTGGCTCTTCTCCACTGTGCTGCGCGCACAACTCGAGCACGGTGTTGCCCCGTGGGCGAACGCCGGCATCTCCGGCTTCATCGTCGACCCTGACCGCAAGAAGATGTCCAAGTCCAAGGGCAACGTTGTTACCCCTGCGGCGATGCTCGACGAGCACGGCTCCGACGCTGTTCGGTACTGGGCGGCATCCAGTCGACTGGGCACCGACGCGGCCTTCGATCCCCAGAACCCCAAGCAGATCAAGATCGGTCGGAGGCTCGCGATCAAGGTGCTGAACGCGGCCAAGTTCGTGTACTCGTTCCCCGAGACGAACGGCACAGCGATCACCGAGCCGCTCGACCTCGACATGCTCGCTCAGCTGGATGTGGTCATTGCCACGGCGACGAAAGCCTTCGATGACTACGACCACGCTCGCGCACTCGAGACCACCGAGCACTTCTTCTGGATCTTCTGCGATGACTATCTCGAGCTCGTGAAGGAGCGCGCGTACGGCGCAAGCACGCCAGAAGGCCAGGCGAGCGCCGTGCTGGCTTTGCGCCAGGCGGTGGACGTGCTGCTGCGACTGTTCGCCCCGTTCATCCCGTTCGCGACCGAAGAGGTCTGGAGTTGGACCCACGACGATTCAGTGCACACCGCCGCGTGGCCCCTCGTGAGCGGTGGGGCCGCACCGAGCGGCTTGCTGCCCGCGGTGAGCGAGGCCCTTGTAGGCATCCGTCGAGCCAAGACCGACGCAAAGGCGTCGCAGAAGACGGATGTGCTCGCCGCCACTATCTCTGGCCCGGCGCTGCTCGAGTTGGCAGCCGATGACCTGAAGGGTGTTGGGCGCATCGAAACATTGTCGTTCGTCATCAGCGACGACATTGCAGTAGTCGACATCTCTCTCGCCGAACAGGAGGCATGAGCCATGCAGCTGGGCACCCGCTGGAACTTCGGAGCTGAACCGCCGAGTCGCCTTGACGCGGACTTCATCGACAGGGTCCGTGCGGCCGAGGCAGGCTTCGGAGGAGAAGACACAACGCAGTGGCGCTGGACTTTGACCTGGCTGGAAGGCCGGCCTGTCGCCGAACTCGACGCCACTGGCACGGTCGTTCGCTAGGGTGAATGTGGAGTAAGCGCTCCCAGCGTCAGCTTCATACAAGCTAAGGGGATCAATGATGATCGGCCGCCACATCTCGTACTACGACCTGCAGCTCAGCCTCCTCGAAAGCGAAGTCGCGCCGCCCCCTCCAGGAGGAGTCGTGGCCAGGGTCACGATGGCTGGCGTATGTGGAACGGACGCGCACCGTCTGCACGGCCAGATCGGCGGTCCGGATGAACCACTCTCGCTTGGGCACGAATCGGTCGGCGTCGTGACGATGCTCGGCGAAGGCGTGACCACGGACTGCGCGGGCCTGCCGCTTGCCATCGGCGATCGGATCGCCTGGCTCCCGGGCGAAGCCTGTCACCGTTGCCATGCCTGTGTCACCCTCCAGAATGAGAACCTCTGCGAGACCAAGACCTGGCCGGCCGTGTCCGCCGTGCCGAATGCTGCAGGCTTTCGTGAATACTCAACCCTCGGCGCAGACGCCAACTATTACAAGGTCGCGGATGGCACCCCCGATGAAGCGGTTGTGGCCCTCGGCTGCGCCCTGCCAACTGCTCTCGGGCTGATGGACAGGCTTGGCAGGATCACACCGGGCCAGACAGTCGTCGTGCAGGGAAGTGGGCCGGTCGGCCTCTCCTCAGTGCTGCTTGCCAGCCAGAGCCCGGCGAGCAAGGTCATCCTCGTGGGTATGGGCGAGGAGCGCCTCGGCTGGGGAACTCGATTCGGTGCAGACGAGATCATCGACATCGAGGCGACGTCGGTCGACGAACGTCTCGCGCGGGTACGCGAGCTGACCGAC
>JAODLU010000281.1 GCA_025464125.1 Microbacteriaceae bacterium
GAGAACATCGTCGAGCTCGGCATCTACCTTCGCCTTCTCGTGGACCTGCGCGACACGCTCGACAAGTTTCTCCCGGATGTCTTCGACCGGTCGCTCAGCGAGCTCATCGTTGCGACCGCGTCGCGCAAAGACGCGACGGAGATGTCCCGGGCGAACCGTCGCCGGCTCAAGAAACTGGAGAAGGAGTACGTGCGCCAAGGAGTGCATATCGGCGACCTGAACGAGGCGCTCGTGCGCATCCAGCAGCAGCGCATTCTCTGGCAGCGGTTCGCCCCGGCTGGAGCTACGCCAGAGGTGCCGGTCGGCATCGCAGACGTGCACGCGGCCCAGCTGCAGGTAGCCCAGGATCTCAGCTCGCTCGATGAACCGCTGGGTCTCGTCACCCGTGAATCCCAGCTCATCATGCTTCCCGTCGATGCACTGCTCGATCGCATGGAGGGGCTCGCCAGGGAGTCCGACGCTCTCGACAACCTGCTCGAACGTGCGCAGGTTCGGTCGACCCTCGCAGACCTGCAGCTCGACCCGTTGCTTCACGATCTGGCCTCACGCCATGTGCCAGAGTCGCAGGTTGCGGCAGAACTCGAGCTCGCCTGGTGGCAGTCGGCCCTCGAAAGCATGCTCGAAGCAGACCGCGCGCTGCTCGGCGCGAACACCGACGTACTTGATCGCCTCGAGGCAGACTTCCGCCTCGTCGACGAAGCCCATGCAGCAGGCAGTGCGCACCTGCTCGGCTGGCAGCTCTCCGAGAACTGGAACATCGGTCTCGTCGACTGGCCAGACGAGGCCGCAGCCCTGAAGCGCGCGCTCAGGGGCAGCCACCTCGGGTCACGCCAGCTGCAGGATGCCGCCCCTCACCTCTCCCGCGCGATCGCGCCGATCTGGCTCGCCTCGCCCTACGAGGTGCACACCATCTCCGACACCGTGCAGTTCGATGCGGTCATCCTCGTGGACGCAGGTGCCACCACCCTCGCCGAAAACGTCGGTGCCATCCGTCGCGGACGCCAGGTAGTCGCATTCGGCGACCCGGTGATCCAAACGCCTGCAGCTTTCTCGACCGCGGTCGCGGCCACCGACGAAACCGTCGACCCGCCGGAGGGTGAGCTCGACGCACTTCACTCCGACTCGGCGCTGGCGCGACTCGGCACACTGCTGCCGACGCTCTCGCTCACCCGCAGCTACCGTGCTGGCGGCGAAGACCTCGCAGAGCTAGTCAACCGCCGCTTCTACGGCGGCAAGATCGAGTCCATCCCGTGGGCCGGCAGCTTCCTCGGGCACCCGAGCATCAGGCTCGACTTCGTCACCGACGGCTCAGGAATGCCAGACCCAGTCTCGGGTGGTGTCGAGAGTGTTGACGAAGAGGTCGAGCGCGCGGTCGAACTAGTGATCGAGCACGCAATGACCCGGCCGCAGGAATCCCTGATGGTGCTGACCGCGAGCGCGAAGCACGCAGTGCGCGTGCAGCAGGCAGTTCTCGCCGCGACGGCGGTGCATCCTGAACTCAGCGACTTCATCCTCGGCGACCGTTCAGAACCGTTCACGGTCGCCACCATCGAGCACGCGGTAGCCGAAAGCCGCGATCGCGTGATCTTCTCCATCGGCTACGGCCGCACGCCGCACGGCAGGGTGCTCTCCGACTTCGGTGCCCTCGGGCGACCTGGTGGCGAACGCCTGCTTGCCGTCGCCATGACCCGCGCACGCCGCGCCATGGTTATCGTGACCTGCTTCGAGCCCGCAGACATCGACGAGAACCGCATGACCTACGGTGCTGTCGCCCTGGCCGAACTGCTCTCAGACATCGAGGCTCGCGAAGCGACCGAACCGGTTCCGGATGACAGTGAACCGATGCTCGTCGACCTGGCCCGCCGCCTCGAAGGACGTGGCCTCAGGGTCGCGCTCGGGCACCGCGGCAAGCTCGGGCTCGTGGTCTCGCACCAGGGCGTCTGTCTCACGATCGAGAGCGACGCGGCACTGCGGGGCACCAGCCTGCGGGAGTCGCTGAGGCTGCGCCCTGAGATGTTGCGCAGGCTCGGCTGGCACTACCTTCGCGTGCATGCCTTCGAGCTCTTCAGCGACCCGGATGCCGTGGCCGCCCGCATCGTCAGCATGCTCGGCGCGGATGCCCAGCCGGTCACCGAACCGATCATGGTCATCCAGCAGGCCTGACCCGTGCCTGACCGCCGCGAGCCTGATGGCGATGCGCCTGGCCCGGGGTCCACACCCGCGCCAGCCGCGAAACCCAGCCAGCGCAGGCGACGTCGGGTCACAACTGAGCCGCCGGTCGGCAGCGACCCCGCCCCGCAGCACGAGCCCGAACGGCACGGATCAACCGAGAACGACCAGCGCCTGAAGGCCGACAAGCCGCCGCACTGGGGCTAACTGCCACCTGCCGCGCTCCTCTGCCCCCTCCCCAGTCACCGCGCCCCTCCCGCGGTCTTCCGCCGCCTCCCGCCGGTCACCGCGCCACCTCCCCCGAGCGAAATACATGCACGGCGGGGCAACACGCCGGCTGGCCGCGTCACCTTTCGGGGTGTCGCGGGTTGGTGCATGTATTGGGGCAGTGTGCAGCCACAGGCAGTGTGCCGCCACAGGCAGGGACAGCGACAGACAGGGACAGCGACAGGCAGGGATGCAGCAACCCGGGGGCCACGCGCGGATGGGTCAGAGCGCAGCGCGCCCAGGCCGGAAGAGCTGTGCTGGCTAAGACCCGGCGTGCGTGCCGTGGTCTGCCTCGGG
>JAODLU010000298.1 GCA_025464125.1 Microbacteriaceae bacterium
GTGCTCGTCGACCCTGCCGACCCCGCGGCGATCGCGATCGCCGCTATCGCCGACAAGCTTGCAACCCGCGGCCGTGGGCTCGCGGGTCGCATGCTCGGCTTCAGCGTTCGCTGAGTGTGCTGTGCCAGGTCACTGGTGCCGTGGCGTGCTGCGTCGGATCAGTAGTGGCTGTTCAGCGGAAGGTCGTGCGCTTCGGCACCGGGCGGTAGCCGTCACGAAGGGTGACGACAATGGTGCCGATGATGCCGGATGCGGCGACTGCCGCGAAAACTGATGTAACGATGATGCTGGACATTGGTGCTCTTTCTCGTGGATACTTACGTCAAGTACAGCGCTTGACACGCTAAAGAACAATCAAATAGTTCTTGGGTTACTGTGTAGACTGGCTTAATGGACGTCAACAGGCTCGAACTACTGCGTGAACTCTCTGAGCGGGGCAGTCTCACTGCCGTCGCTGCGGCCACGAACCGCACCATCTCCGCCGTGTCGCAGCAGATCAAGCTGCTCGAGCGCGAAGCCGGCCTCCCCCTCACCGAACGCTCGGGTCGAGGCATTGTCCTCACCAGTTCCGGGCGCATGCTGGCCGAAACGGCCAAAGATGTCGCTGTAGCCCTGGAGCGCGCAGACGCGCTGTGGGCAGAGTTCGCCAAGTCTCCCCGCGGCGAGGTGACGCTCACCACATTCCCGACCGGCGGCAAGATGCTGCTGCCAGGGGTGCTCGCGAAGGTGGCCGAGACACAGGGTCTCACGATCACGGCGTCCGACCAGGATCCCCTCTTTCCTGACTTCGCCGACCTGACCCCCGACTACGACATCGTGATCGCCGACTCCCCCGGCATGCTGCCGTCGTGGCGCGAGCGCGGTCTCACCGTCGTCAAGCTGCTCGAAGAGCCGCTGGATGTAGCCCTGCCCGAGAATCACGAATTCGCCTCGCGTGAAAGCCTGTCTGCCGAAGACCTGATCGGCCAGACCTGGATCGGGGCGCCGATCGGGTTCCCGAACGACAACATCCTGCACCAGCTTGAAACCGTGACGGGGGTGCCAGTTGTCATCGGCCAGCGCTTCCTCGATAACGGCATAGTCGAGGCGCTCGTTGCCGCAGGCCACGGCATCGCCATCCTGCCGAGGTTCACCACGCGCTCCGAGGGCAACGGGCTCATCACGCGGCCTCTCACCGGCATCCGCGCGCGGCGCCAGATCTCCGTGCTCATGCGGTCCGACCGGGCAGAGCGACCGTCGGTGCGACAGGTCGTCGAGGCGCTGCGCGAGGTAGCTCGCGAGGTAGCCGAACAACACGCGTCGTAGCAAGCCGCGCGCCGGTTGGCAGGCCGTCATCGCAAGGGGATTGCGTACACTTGCGGCATGCCAGCCACCCCTCTTTCGCCGCAGTTCATTGCCGAACTCGACAGCGACCTGCACACCTCGGGCACCAGCACGCACGAGGTATTCGAGCCGTTCACCGGCGACAAACTGCATGACCTCCCGATGAGCTCAGCACCAGACGTGACGGATGCCGCGGCTCGCGCCCGCATCGCGCAGCTGAGCTGGCAGGCCGCCGGGTTCGACCACCGACGCCGTGTGCTTCTGAAGGCCCACGACCTGCTGCTCGAGCGCAGCGAATCGCTCATCGACGCCGTGCAGTCCGAGACCGGCAAAACCCGCGGCCAGGCTTTCGAGGAGGTCTTCGTCGGAGCGCTCACCACTCGCTACTACGCGGTCAGCGCGAAAAGCGTGCTCAAGCCGCGATACCGGCGGGCGGGCATCCCATTCGTCGTTCGCACCTGTGTCAGCTATGTCGCGAAGGGTCTCGTCGGGGTAATCACCCCCTGGAATTACCCGCTCAGCCTCTCGCTGTTCGATGTGATTCCGGCCCTGGCTGCCGGCAACGCCGTGCTTCAGAAGGCAGACAACCAGGGTGCCCTCAGCATCCTCGCCTCGCGCAGGGTTTTCATCGACGCTGGTGTTCCGGCAGACCTCTGGGCCGTAGTCGCCGGCGATGGCGCGACGATCGGCAACGCGGTGGTCGACGAATCCGACTACGCGTGCTTCACCGGCTCAACCGCGACTGGTCGCACCGTGGCAGAGCGGGCCGCCAAGGCGCTGAAGGGTGCTTCGCTCGAGCTGGGCGGCAAGAACCCCATGATCGTGCTCGACGACGTCGACCCCGTGAAAGCCGCCAGGAACGCTGTCTACGCCGCGTACGCATCGCTCGGCCAGCTCTGCGTGTCCATCGAGCGCATCTACGTCGATCGCAAGGTGGCAGACGCGTTCACCGCAGAGTTCGTGAAGCGCACTGCGGCCCTCGTGCAGGGCCCAGCCTTCGACTTCTCCACGGATGTCGGTTCCCTCACGCTCCCGTCGCAACTCGAGCGTGTGCAGGCACACGTCGACGACGCCGTCGCCAAGGGTGCAAAGCTGCTCACCGGTGGCAGGTCACGACCGGAGCTCGGGCCGCTGTTCTTCGAACCAACGGTTCTCACCGGTGTCACAAGCGCCATGGACTGCTCCCGCAACGAGACCTTCGGCCCTGTTGTGGCCATCACCGTTGTCGACTCGACTGAGGAGGCAGTGCTCGCGGCGAACGACTCGGAGTTCGGGCTGAATGCTTCGGTCTTCAGCGGCTCCATCCGTCGCGGCCGGTCGGTCGCATCCCTGCTCGAGTTCGGCAGCGTCAACGTCAACGAGGGCTACCGTGCAACGTTCTCCTCGGTGGACGCGCCGATGGGCGGCATGAAGCACTCGGGGCTCGGTCGCCGTAACGGGCCAGAGGGCATCCTGCGCTTCGTCGAGGCGCGCACCATCGCCAACGCGACGGGCCTGCTCACCCTGCCCCGCACCGGCGCGGAGTTCGCGAAGTTCGGCGGCCCGATGTTCCTGCTCGCGCGGATCCTCAAGGCACTGCGTCGTCGTTAGAACTGCGCCGTCACAGTACAGCGCCGTCGTTCTGGCTAGCCAGCGCGCCTAGGTGGCTTCGCTGTCGAACGGTGCTGCCGCGCCTTCAGCCAGCTTGCGCTGCCTCTGTGCATACGCTGACTCACCCCTCGGCCGCACCACTGCAGGCTCTGGGTCGTCGATCAGTGCCTCGCGGATGATGCGGCGAGGGTCGTACTGGCGGGGGTCGAGCTTCTTCCAGTCGACGTCGTCGAACTCTGGACCCATTTCATCGCGCAGGCGGTCTTTCGCCCCATTCGCCATGTCGCGAAGGCTGCGCACGAGTTTGGCCAGCTGGGACGCGTAGTGCGGCAGCCGTTCCGGCCCAAGCAGGAACACCGCGATCACTGCGATCACGAGCAACTTGTCAAAGGTGAGGCCGAACACCCGTTCAGACTAACCCGTCGCCACCGTGCCGCTCCCGTACGCTGGGACGAACCCGAGGAGCGCACGTGCCTGACAAAGATTTGAGCTGGAAGTTCGCCGAAGACTTCGTGGTCGAACCGGTGCTGATCGCCGAGGCGCGCCAGCAGTCGATCGAACTCGGCGTCGAGCCCGTCAGCGCGGGAACCGGCGCGCAGCTCGCCGTGGTCGCAGCAGCGGTCGCCGCAACGACCATCATCGAGATCGGCACAGGCGTGGGCGTCAGTGGACTCTGGATGCTCGCTGGAGCCCCGCAGGCAACGATTACATCGATCGACCTCGAGCCCGACTACCAGGATGCCGCCCGCAAGGCGTTCGTCGAAGCTGGCGTGCCGGCCAACCACATCCGGCTGATCGCTGGACGGGCAGCCGAGGTGCTGCCGCGCATGAACGAGAGCTCGTACGACCTGGTGCTGATCGACGCAGACCCGCAGTCAGTGCTGGAGTACGTCGAACACGGTCTGCGCCTCGTTCGCCAGGGCGGCATCGTGCTCGTTGCACATGCACTGTGGCGGGACAGGGTTGCCGACCCGAGCCAGCGCGGAGAGTCGGTCGCGGAGTTCCGCACACTGCTCACCGAGATCGGCGGATCGACTGTGATCAGCAGCCTGTCACCTCTCGGCGACGGGCTGCTGCAGCTCGTACGGGTCTAAACCCGCAGGTGCCTAGGCTACTGCGACGACTCCGGCGAGGGCGTCGTGCAGTTCGCGGGCTTCAGCGTCATTGACGGAGACGACGAGGCGCCCTCCGCCTTCGAGCGGCACGCGCACGATGATGAGGCGACCCTCCTTAACAGCCTCCATTGGCCCGTCTCCGGTCCTCGGCTTCATGGCTGCCATGATGTGGTCCCCTTTCGTGGAATGTATCTATTATCCCGTACCAGGGCGGTATCAGAAAACGCGGGTGCGTTTGCGCTCGACCGCCCAACTGTGCTTACGGCGCGATTGCTCACGGTGGAGTCCAGTCGTAGCCGTCCGACCACCAGCAGATGTAGAGCCAGCCGAACTGCCCCGCGATGAACAACACGACCATCACCGAACGGTAGATGCGCGACCGGGGTATGGCGACCGCGCCGAGCGCAGGAAAGAACGGCACAAGCAGCCTGAACGTGCTCGACTGGGGAAAGAACACGGCGAGCAGGTAGAGCCCATAGCTCGCGAGCCAGAAGCGCAGGTCGAGCCCGAGTCGCCGCACGGCCGGCAGCAGCAGGGCGATCGCCGCTGAGATGACGAGCAGGCCGAGGAGAACGTAGGCGAACGGCCCAAGCCCTGAGCGCTCGCTCCAGAAACCTGCCCCCTGGATCCATCCCGCAAATGGCGTGAGCGGCGAGTACCCGATGTACGAGGATCTCCACGCGAGCTCGGTGTCTGTATAAGCGCTCGGGGATCCGGTGACCCCCCACGCGATGATCGTCCAGGCAAACCCCATCAGCAGGCTGAAGAGGGTCACTCCGATCGAGAGGACGGCCTCGACCGGCGGGAACTCGTGCTTCTTCCTGGTAAACCACCGGTGTGCGACGTGCAGCGCGAGAGCCAGGGCAAAGGCGAGGCCGCTTGGCCTCGTGAGGGCCATGATCGCAACCACGGGAAAGAGCAGCGCATACCTGCGCTGCAGCAGCAGGTACAGCGCAAGTGCGAGCAGGAAAAGATACATGGACTCGGCGTACGACACCTGCAAAATGGGTGACAGCGGAGCCACGCAGAAGAGCACGACCGAGAAAAGTGCGGTCTCGGCGGGCAACACCATGTGCATGAGGCGATAGAACATGAGCGCGGCGGCAAGCGAAAATCCGAATGAAACGAAGAGGGATACGGGATCCCACGGCAGGGCAGTGACGACCATGAGCGCGCGCACGAGCATCGGGTATGCGGGCAAGAACGCCCAGGCACTTTCGCCGACATGCCCGTCTGCGGTGAGCGGCAGCGTCGACGGATAGCCGCCGACCGCCACGATGTGATACCAGGTGCTGTCCCACAGCTGGGCGAACGACAGGTAGTCCGGATGCGCGCCGGTCCACGGATTCTGCTGCTGCCAGCCCGCGAATACCACCATCAAGGTGGTCGTGATGACGCGGGAGACCAGCCAGACGACGATCACCCTGACCCACCACGGGGTCAGGCGGTACCGCACGATGACCGGCGTCAGGCTCCGCTGAGCCACGCCCGAAGTCCCCGCTCGCACTCCGTGATCTGGTCGAGAGCCACCCGCTCGTCGTCGGCGTGGGCCTTGAGCGGGTCACCCGGGCCATAGTTCACGGCGGGGATTCCGAGGGCCGAGAAGCGGGCGACATCCGTCCAGCCGTATTTGGGCTTTGCTTCTGCACCGACCGCTGCGAGAAAATCCTGCGCAAGCGGGTCGGTGAGCCCGGGCCGCGCACCCTCGGCAAGGTCGACGACGGTGAGGTCGATGCCGGCGAACAGTTCGCGGAGGTGGGCGACGGCCTCTGCGCCAGTGCGGCTCGGCGCGAATCGGTAGTTGACGTGCACCATGCACTCGTCGGGTATGACGTTGCCCGCAATGCCACCGCTGATACCCACGGCATTGAGACCCTCGCGATAGACGAGACCCTCGACCTCGACCTCACGCGGCTCGTAAGCGGCCAGGATGTCGAGGATGGGCGCAGCGTCGTGGATGGCGTTGTGACCCACCCATGCCCGCGCTGAGTGCGCGCGCAGCCCGAATGTGCGCAGTTCTACCCGCAGGTTGCCGTTGCAGCCGCCCTCGACCGCCGAATTGCTCGGCTCCCCCAGCACGGCGAAGTCGCCTGCGAGTAATTCGGGATGGTTGCGTGCGAGACGGCCAAGGCCGTTCAGCTCTGACGAGACCTCTTCGTGGTCGTACCATATGGAGGTTATGTCTACCGATGGCTCGACGAGTTCGAGCGCATGCTTCTGCTGCACTGCGACGCCGGCCTTCATGTCGACGGTGCCCCGGCCCCACAGGTAATCGCTGCCGTCGATCGTTTCGAACCTCGTCGGCAGGTTATTGTTCAGCGGCACGGTGTCGATGTGGCCGGCGATGACTACCCTGCGCGAACGGCCGGCGGTCGTGCGTGCCACGATCGCATCGCCGTCACGCGTGATGGTGAGGTGGCGAGCGCCAGTGAGGGCCGCCTCGATCGCATCCGCGATGTGACCCTCATTGCCTGACACCGACTCCAGGTCGCAGAGCTGCCTGGTGATGTCGATCGAGGATGCCGCCAGGTCGAGCACGGGGAGGGTCGGGTCGGCGACGGGCATCCCGCAACTTTATCAATCGCTAACCTTGCACCATGACTGAACGTGCAGCCTGGGGCTACGGACTCGCAACCATCGCCGGTGACGGAACGGTGCTCGACACCTGGTTCCCCTCCCCCGCCCTGGGCACGCTGCCAGCAGGGCGCGACCCGCACATCGCGCCAACCGAGTTCGAGAGCCTGACCGGCGCGGATGCCCGGCGCAACGTAAGCGTCGAGTTCGTCACCGTCGAGATCGACCTCGATGCGGCCCCCGCCTCCACCTCAGACGCGTACCTGCGCCTGCACCTGCTGAGCCACTTGCTGGTGCAGCCGAACACGCTGAACCTCGACGGCATCTTCGCGCAGCTGCCCATCGTCGCCTGGACCAACGCTGGCCCGGTGCATCCTGACGACTTCGAGCGTATGCGGCCGGCCCTCCAGCGAGCTGGCATCGCAATACACTCCATCGACCGGTTCCCCCGCCTCACCGACTACGTCTCACCGAAGCGCGTGCGCATAGCCAACGCGTCGCGGGTGCGCCTCGGTGCATACCTGTCGCCAGGCACCACTGTGATGCACGAGGGGTTCGTCAACTTCAACGCGGGAACGCTCGGCACTTCAATGGTCGAGGGGCGCATCTCCCAGGGCGTCGTGGTCGGCGACGGGTCAGACATCGGCGGCGGATCCTCGACGATGGGCACCCTGAGCGGAGGCGGCACCGAGAGAGTGTTCGTTGGCGAACGGGCCCTGCTCGGCGCCAACTCGGGTATCGGCATTTCGATCGGCGACGACTCGGTGGTCGAGGCAGGCCTCTACGTGACTGCCGGAACCAAGGTGACGCTTCTCGGTGGCGACGAGCCCCGCCAGGTCAAGGCGCTCGAGGTTTCAGGGCTGCCTGGGCTTCTATTTCGTCGAAACTCCGTGACCGGAGCGGTCGAGGTGCTCGCTCGCTCCGGCACGGGTATCGAACTCAACACCCAGCTGCACGCCTAACGCTGCCTGCGGGCTCCCAGTCGCCCTGCGGTGAATGCCGCGATTCCTGCCGCGAGCAGCAGGAAGCCGACGATCAGCGTCGACTCCGACAACGTGCCACCGGTTGCGGCGAGCGCCGCCGCCGGGGCGACCACGGTGAACGCGGCGAGGCCGAGGGTGCCAGAAGTCTGGCCCTGGAACAGCAGGTAGTGGCTGCCCGGCAGCAGGGCCGAGATGTCAGCGTTCGTCAGCACGACGCTTCCGTTGATCACCGGGAAGGTGCCGAGGTACGCAGCATCGCTGAAGGAGTAGACGTCAGCGAACGCGTCGGTCGGGTCCTGCCAGTTGTCGTACTGGCCGTTCATCGTGTGCTCGGACTCGATCTTGCTGAGGTCGGTGTTCGAGTCTCCAGTAGGCGCGAAGTTCGCAGTGTCGCCAGGCACATTGATCGAGTTCGCAGAGATGTACTGCTGCACCGCGGCGCTATCGGAGAAAGGTGAACCTGCCGGAGTTGCCGGGGTCGCAGCAGATCCGAAGGAGTTCGAGATTCCGCCGAAGGTGAGGTTGAGCAGCCACGAATCGCCAGCAGGACCTGACTTACCGATCGAGGCGCCGACCGCGAATACCTGGTAATTGGTCATCTCGGCGAGAAGCTCGGGCAGGCCTGCGCCCTGGGCTCCAACGATGTACTGGCCCACGCGCTTGGTGGCCCACCAGCCTGCCTCTGCGCCGCCACCGACGATGAATTTGGCCGCCGTCTTGTCTCCGAGGGTCGTGGTCGTCCACGCGCCAACTGAATTTCCGAGGAGCTCGAATTTGATGATCGTGTAACACATGTTCGGAAGGGTTACTCCGCCGTCTACCGCAGGGGTGCACGCAATGG